>JBBSKK010000502.1:0-3204 GCA_038256395.1 Cytophagales bacterium
ATTCCCGAAATCCTGATACGGCTCAACCAGCCCTACTTCGATTTCAAGAATATGTGGCCGCTTGATTACGACTTTTTCTTTGATTTCAACCTCAACGAACTCCTCAGCAACGGTACGCTTGGCCTATTTATGCTCGTTTGGGGCATTGCGCTCTTCGTGCTGGCCGTGCCGATTTTTACCTACCTCTACGGTAAGCGCTGGTATTGCTCGTGGGTTTGCGGCTGCGGCGGCCTGGCCGAAACGCTTGGCGATCCCTACCGGCAGCTATCCGACAAGTCGATGAAGGCCTGGAAAATCGAACGGTACATGGTTCACGGCGTCCTCGTCTTCGCCATCGTAATGACGGCTTTCGTGCTCTACACCTACTTCACGGGTCAGTCCAATATTGGCCCAATCAGCAGCTATTCTGTGCGCGCGGCCTACGGATTCTGGATCGGGGCGCTATTTTCGGGGATCGTTGGCGTGGGCTTTTACCCGTTCATGGGTAACCGGGTGTGGTGCCGCTTCGGCTGCCCGCTGGCGGCGTATCTTGGTTTGGTACAGCGCTTCAAGTCGCGCTTCCGCATCACCACCAACGGCGGACAGTGCATTTCCTGCGGCAACTGCTCCACCTATTGCGAAATGGGCATCGATGTCCGTGCTTACGCCCAAAAAGGACAGGACATCGTGCGGGCCTCCTGCGTTGGCTGCGGCATTTGCTCGGAGGTTTGTCCGCGCGGCGTGCTGAACCTCGAAAACGCCGATCCGCACAGTCGGGTGATGGTAGCACCGGAGATAATGGTGGGGAACGAGATGCCGAAGATTAAGGGGTGAGGTTGCGCCGGGCCACCGATGTGGTTAAAGCCCTTTTTCATGGAGCAACTCCATACCCGTTGAACTCCTTGCCTTGAATCCCGTCCACGTTTTGTCGTTTGAATTTACGGGTAAATTCAAGTACTTGTCGTAGTCTTTTCCTTTCAGGTATTTCCCCAAAAACGCCGTGACGAAATGCTGATTGATGTTATTCAATCGGCGCTCGTCCCAAGCGGGTTCGGCGTATCGGTAGTACTCGTCGAAGGGAAGGCCGGGTTGCAAAGCCACGGCGGGCGGTGGGTTGGGGGCCACGTTGTGGCGGGCGTTTTCGTAGGTAAGCAAGTACCGCTCGGCGTTGACCGCGCCCGTGTAAATGGCCTTGATGCCCTTTTCGTAGCCAGAAACGTCGTCCTGGCTACCCGCCACGAAGAAGGTCGGCAGCTTCAACCCTCTCAAACTTTCGGTATCCCAAACGCCCCTCTCCATGCCCCAGGGCGCAAAAGCCACGACGGCTTTAACGCGCGGGTCGAAGGATTTTTCGTAATCGGCGTTGCCGGTGGTGCGGCTTTCGATGGCTTTGCTGCCGCCCGTCATGCCGCCGAAGGCTTTGGCGAACGCTTCGCTGTAACCCGCTCCCGCCACGTTCAACACCCCGTAGCCGCCCATCGAGTAGCCGATTATTCCGGTGTTGTCGGAGTCTAGAACGCCGGAGAGAAAATTCTTGCTGCCCGCCTTTCCCAAATCAGCCATTTGATCAAGGACGAACAGAATATCCTTGGAGCGATTGAGCAATGTGCTGGTAAAGCCCGCCGCATCGCGGAAGGTGGACTCGGCGTGGTCGATGGCCACGACCACGTAGCCCTTCGACGCTAGATTCTCGGTTAGGTAAGTCAGCAAATACCGCGAGCCGACGTAGCCGTGCGACAGGACGATCAGCGGAAAAGCCCCGGCGGAAGTAAGCGGAGCGGCATCGCGGGCGGCCCTCCCCTGGAAAGAGAAAGGAATCAAGGGACGCTTGGGGTCGTTGGAAGTACCCATTACCTCTTCGTAGTTGACCAGCTCCGTCTGCCCGGCCGATAACTCCGCCGGATACCACACTTCCACTTTCAGCGCCCGGTCATAGCGAGCGTCCGGGTTATCCTTGGTTTTGAGGACGTCGATCTGGTTTTTATTGACAAAATCCATCGTCCGAACCCCGATTTTGTACTCGCCCCGCGCCGACAGTTCGGGCGCATCGGGCAGCGCATCGCCGTATACGAAAGTCGTCTCGGTATTTTGCGAAAAAGATAGAGGGACCGCCAGCAATTGAAAGAACAGGAGGCTGGCGAGAATGAATAACCGCTTCGGGTAGTAAGTTTTCATTGGATAAATCATTTTAAAAATCTGATCAGTAAAATTTCAATTAAAAGAAACGCCAAAGCCGCAATCAGGAAATACTTCCAAAGGCTCGTACCCAGATTCTGCTCCTCAAATTCACGGGCAAAGGCGGTATCGTCGATTTTATCGAACACCTCCACGTTTTTCTGGCCCGAGAAAGCCGCCCGCAGTTCGTCGGGCGTGTAATATTCCAGCTTCGACTCGGCGTTGTCGTGGTTGAGGGCCAAGAGTTGCTCGGTTTTGCCGTCGTTGACTAGTTCGTAGTAGCCCGCATCCACCGACTGGTCGTCGCTGAGTTGGTTGCTTTTGGGTAATTCCAGTACCAGTTGGTTGCCGTTCAGCCGCTGCACCGGGATGAGTTCAGTTTTGTCACGGCGGAGTTTGTAAACCGCGTTGGGATTCGGATCACTAACCGTCACAGCCAGACTATTCTCATCGAAGGAATAGGCCGTGCGCTGCGCCCGCACACTCAGGGCCGCCAATTTGTACATAATCGGCACGAACAGCGCGTGCTGAGCCACGTTACCGTAAGCCGCCGCCAAGGGCGCGGCGAAAAGATACAGCTTTCCAATCCCCACCGACGACTGGCTCAGGTACGTCTGCCCGTTGCGGAGCGTCAGCAGATTGTTGCCGCTGTTTCCCCATTGCCAGGTTGGCGAGGCGGAGGGTAGGCTCAAATTCGTTTCCTGCCGGATAGATTCTTCAAAGACATCGCTGAAAAACGGGCTGTTGCGGTCGGGGACGTTCATCGGGACAGGTTGCGGTGCGCCTTGTTTGGCTTGCAGACCGTTTACACGCAGACTGGTCAGGAAGGAGCCGTAGGTACCCGCGTCGGGGTCGGTGGGAGGGATAATGGCCAGGCTACCGCCTTTTTTCACAAAATTCTCCAATGCCGCCCGCAGCGAACCCGACGGTTGCTCGACACCTTCCAGCACGACTAAATCGGCGGTGCGCAATTGCCCCACATCCGCGTTCTGGACGCTGAAACTTTGGGTGGCAAACAAGCTATCGTTTTGAAATACATTCTCGATGTAG
>JBBSKK010000503.1:0-3201 GCA_038256395.1 Cytophagales bacterium
ATTACCGTGCGGACGAGCGGCACTTCGCCGAGTATGCCCGAATACTTTTCCGAACGGGTTTGAAATAAGTTTTTGGCTACCTGCTGCGTGAGGGTACTACCACCGCCCGATCCCGAATGGCCCGTAACCACGCCCTTCGCTACGCGGAACAGCGAGCGCAAATCAATGCCGGAGTGCTTCACGAAACGCGCATCCTCGGTAGCCAAAAGCGCTTTCACTAAATTAGGCGAAACCTGATCGAATTCCACGGGGGCGCGGTTCTCGAAAAAGTACTTGCCAATGGACTTTCCATCTTCCGAAATCAATTCGGAAGCCACTTCGCTCTTGGGGTTCTCCAATGTCTTCAGGTCGGGCATCGGCCCGAACAACCAGAAAAAGTTGAAGCTGACCGCGACAATATATAATATGAACAACCCCAGTCCAGCCGCCGCATATTGCCATATACGAACGATGGTCTTTTTGTATTTACCAGATTTTAATTCAAGCATTTATGGAATTCAGATTTTAAAGTCTATGAGTTTATGAGTTAGAACAAATAAGTGAGCGGATTTTTGGCACAACTTTCTTATTGTCAGAGTGGAGAAGGGAGAATTTATCTTTTTGGGGGAGTCTCACTTTGTGCCTTTGTGCCTTTGCCCCTTAAAGAAACAAAGATACCGCTTTTAGCAAAACGTCACCGCCGTATCGAGGCACGGCCCGTGACTTCTAGCATTTCCTGCACCCGAGGGAGGAGGGGGCTGTCGGGGTAGAGCTGGATGAACTCGTTGATGGCTTGAAGGTAGTCGTCGCGGCCCCGGACTTTGCCGACCAGAAAAATGCGCAGCAGGGCGAATTTCTCCACCAGCGGACTATCGCGGTAGAGGGCCAGGGCGTTTTCCGCTTGGGCAAGGGCTTCCGTGTAGTTGCCCGCCGAGTAAAGGCCGAACACCTTGTCGTAGGTTTCGGTTGCAGAGCCGCCAATCACCCCGCCGTCTTTCTTGGCCAGTTGTTCTTGGTTTAGTAGCCGGGCGTAAGATGAGTTTGGGAATTCGGCCAGTAGTTTTTCTTTCCAGAGCGGGCGGTTCTTGTCTCCTTCTTCCAGAGACAAATAGATAAGGTAATAAATTTCCTCGCGGTAGGTAGTCTCGGGAAAATCTTTCAACAAGCGCGTAAAAGTCGTCACCGCCTTGATCGGTTCTTTTAGGTCAAACCGGTAGATTTTGCCCAATTTATACAAAGCGTCTTCCTCGCGCCGCTCGGAGGCGGTAAAATCCGCCCCGCTGACGGGCAGCCCCTTGCGCAATTCGTCGCGCCGCCCCAGCCAGGGTACCGAACCTTTTACCATGACAACTCCGGCTGGCAGCCCCGGCGGAACGCCCGGCGGCGTGGTCGTCACGTTCACCTCGGTACCCGGCGGCTGGCTGCCCACGATTTGCGTCCCCGTGGTGAAGGAGGCATTGTCTTTGCTGGACCGCCGCCAGTTGTCTTCCAGCGGGCGGCTGCCCCACTCGCGGCGGAACTCGACCTTACGCTGGTTAACCAGCAGCGGATCGTACAGCTCCCAGCGGCGTTCGTTACCCGAAATGAAAGGCGTACCGATGTCAGCAGCCGACGGACGGTTGGAGGCTTCCAATGCTTTCTGCGCTTCGGCCAGCAGCCGCTTTTTTTCGTCTTCCTCAGCCTGAATAATGACGTCCAGTTTGCGTTCCAGTGCCGCCGGATTCATCTGAGCCAGGGCTTGCAGACTGTCCTCGGTGCGGACGATCGTCATTTGGGTCACGAATTCATCAAGGGCTTTCTTGCGATCCGCAGTCACCTTGTATTGCTCGGCCTGGGGCGACAACGAAACCAAGGCGCTGTCATAATAAGCTTGGGCATTTTCGTAATTTTCCAGGCGGTCGTAGTTGATGCGGGCCAGTTCGAGGTAGGTGTAAGGTACCCGCTCGGTGTTTCCTTTGGCGGAGGCCACGGATTTTTGCAAGAAATTAATGGCGTCGGGATAGCGACCCCGGCGCTCGGCCAGCAGGCCCATCGTATAGTAAATCCGGTCTTTCAAATCGTTGTTCTTGCGGTCGCGGAGCATTTTGTCGAAGCCAACGCCCGACAAATCGACGTTGGGATCGAGCAACACGCGGTTTTGCAGCGAACTCATGTCGGCATAAAAAGACAGGTCGTAGTCGGGACGGTTCTTGCCCACGGCGCGGTAGTGATCCGCCGCCAAGCCGTACTGGTCGATGCGGTCGTAAAGTTGTCCGGCGGCAAAATGGAGTCGCGCTTTTTCCGTGCCTCTTTTTATTAAAGGAAAGGCTTGTTCCAAAATCGCCACCGCCGTGAGGTACTCGCCCTGCCGCTGGTGGACGTAGGCTTTGGCCAGATAAAAATCGCGGGTCGCCTCTTTGTTGAGCGGCTGCTGGCTGAGGTACTCCGCCACGCTGAGGGCGTTGGCGTAATCCTGTTTTTGGGTATAGGCCCGCATCAGCCAAATGAGCGCTTTATTTTTGTCGTCCTCGTCACGGCCATTCGTAAACACGTAGCGCAACGCTTCCACGCCGTCGTCGTACTGGCCCAAATAAAGCCGATTTTTGCCGATCAAGGTATAGCTGTCGTCCAGCCACTTGCTGTTCTGGTGGCGCTCGGCGACGATAGAGGCTTTTTCGATGGCGTTCTCCAACTGCGGCCGGACGCTTATCGCCAATGTAGAGTCTAGCGGCAGCAGAATGGGTAGTTGTTGGTTATAATTTTCCTGGTACGCCTTCCGCATGGCCTGCTCGGCGATTTCAGTTTCACTGCGGGCGATGTAGTAAGCGTTATATTTGGCCGTAAGGTTATTGAAAGCCACGCTACCGGGATTGGTGCTATATTGCGAGCAGCCCCATAGCGCGGCTATCGACAACAGCAGAAAACTTCCGCGTAATACGTATGGAATCAGTATTTTTGGCACAAGAGAGGGTTTCCTTGTCAAGAAATCAGGGTCAATTTTACTGATAAAACGTCAAATTTCGGCAATCCGTATTGAAAAGGATTACTTTCAAGTTGTTTACGGCGGGGCGCCCCGAGGCGTCTGCCCACGCGGTTGTGTAGTCGTTGAGTTGTTTAGGCGTTCAGGCAGGTTCCCCTAAACATCCAAACAACTCAACAACTCAACAAAACTTGCCCCCCCCCCCGGTTGTGGTGGAGGTCGCCGACGATTTCGCCCAGGTCTCCGCCGGGGCGGGCCCGGTG
>JBBSKK010000504.1:0-3200 GCA_038256395.1 Cytophagales bacterium
ACATCAATTACACGACCGCGCGGGCGGCCCCGTCAACGATTACATAAATCAACAAGTATTCCGCCTGTATAGCGGCGATGGCTTCGGTTTGATCCCAGTTGAGGATCAGGTCGGCGCCGTAGGGTTTTGGTTCAAAAAATATCTTGAAATTTTCCTTTACCTGGGGCTTGATGCGGATGGGAACCTCGATGCGGGCTATGTCCATGCCGTCGTTGTACTGGGTGCCCCACTGGCCTGTTTCGCGGTTTAGGACAAGCTGCCATTTGGCGGGGCCAGGGATGGACCAGAGCGAGTAGGTCCCTGCGGGGACGAGCGTGTCGGCGACTTTTACGTCGTTGGCAAAGGTGATGAGTGTGGCTTCGTTGGCCCCGGTGCGCCATACTTTGTCGTAGGGAACGAGGGCGTTGTCGGTTTCGCGGCCAAAAATCAGGCGGCCCTTTTTGGCGGGGCGACAGTATTGTACGCGAACATCCAGGCCGTTCTGGTCAAACTCGACCAGCGCTTCGGGGCTGAACGACTTGGTGTAGCTGCGGTAGCCGATAAAGGCGGCGGCTATGAGGATAACAAGAGATATGGCACTGAGGAGTAGAACTCTTTTCTTCATATTATTCGGGACAAACGATGCGGTAAAAAGTGTAGCTCACCGAAAACCCGAGGTAGTAGTAAGTGTCCTTAGTGGTCAGGTCGCCCTGGTCTAGCTTGACGGTCGAGACGGGCGTCCCGCCCAGGTTGTCGAGGTGGTCGGAAAAAGTCTTGCGGGTGCCGAATTCCAGGCCGACGTTCCAGGGACGGTTGATCTGGTACTTCACGCCCACACCATAAGGCAGCACCCAGCCCCTGGTTGCGTAGTCCGAGGTTTTCGGGTCGGGCGAAAAACGGGAGTAGCCGATTCCCGCAAAGACGTAGGGCGTCCAGTTCAGGGCGAAGCGGCGGTCTTCGTAATCCAGAAAATTGTATTCCGTAACGAGGCTGGCTTCCGATAGCTTGGTGCGGAACGAAAGATTGCGGGCTTTCTGGAAAGGATCTTTGCTATTGGCATCATCGCCCGTGATACTGCCCCGCATGATTTCGGCCCGAAACGTGACCGATTTGCTCACGTTATAACGAAAAAAAAGACTGCCACCGGGACGAAAAAAGCGAGGAGTAAAAGCCGGGGCAATGTCGCCCTTATAATTCAGCCCGCCCAAACTCGCTCCAATCTCCACCTTTTGCGCCATGCCCACGCTGCCCGTCAGCCCAAGCATTATCACCAGAAGAACACAACGCAGTAAATAAAGCAAAAGGAATTTTTTTTAGGAAAAAGGCAAATTATTCAGTCAAAAGCAGTAATTCCAGAGTAAACACCTCAAGAATTGCCTTGCTTTCTCAACTCTCAACTCTCAACTCTCAACTCTCAACTATTTCAAAGGCGGGCACTTGATCGGGCTACCCAAAATGTACGTCAGATGAATGTTGCCCAACAGATAGTTGTCATTTCGGGCCGGGTTACCTCGCATCGTGCCCGGCGTGCCGTACTCCGTCTGCCTGATAGCAACGAAGGGGTCCACCGCCGCATCGATGTCATATTCCTGGGCTAGGAATTTCTGTAGTCCGGCGGTGCGGTCGCCGCCCTTGCGCGCGGCAGTCGGCTCGGCGGAACGGTTGGACATGGCTCGCGCCAGATCGTCTTTCAGCACATTAGGGTCGGGGTAGTAGCCACCCACATCGTCGAGGTAGTTGCTGGTAGTAAAGCGAAACCCAAGTTCCGCCGACACGTCGAAGCGCTGGTTAATTTTATACCGGACGCCAAAACCGACCGGAATGGCCAATGCAACCAGCGAGTAGGGCTTTTGGTCCACGCCGGGGCTGCCCTGCCCTTCGGTGCCAAGCGGCTGTAGCTTCACCCAGCGGTCGCCGTCCAGGTCGGGCACGCGGGCCATGGGGTTGTGGGCCACGGCGGCAATCCCCGCAAAAACGTAGGGACTCCACTGCGGGCGACGATCGTAGCTGCGGCTGTCGGGGATGAGTTTGTAAATCCCTACCAGCGCAAATTCTTTAAGGTCGTTCCTAAAATGGAGATTGCGGGCGAAGCTGATGGGATAGCCTTTATCCTCTTTGTTCAATGTGTAGTCGTCACCGCTGATCCGCGCCCAGGTAAAGGACGCCCGCGCACCAAATCGCGGCGTGAAATGGCGGGCATAGCTCGCCGTGGCGTTCCAGCGCATCATTCCGAAGGTGGAGGCCAGGGGGCGGCCGTAGGGCGCCATCTCGCCGAAATAACTGGAAGTTCCGATACCTACCGAAACACTGGAATAAGGAACGAAATTGCTGCTTTTGAACTGCGCCGTAGCTGCTTCACTTACCAGTAGCACCAGCATGGCCATTGCCATCACCGTTGCCTTCGCTCTGCGGTTTCTTTCAAAAAATATTTGCATGAGATTAAGCCGATTTTTCGGCAAAATTAGAATAGTTGATGGTTTGTTAGGGGTATTTCTTCAAAGAAACGATATTGTTGAGGGTTTATTTGTTAGATTGTTGATTTGTTGAACCAGCCATTTTCCCATGATCGCCAGCCACGACCTCACCTTTGCCTATTCGTCCCTAAAAAAGTTCGCCTTCCCCGACCTGCGTTGCGCTGAGCGCGAAGCTTTGCTGATTCTTGGGCAATCGGGTAGCGGAAAGACCACTTTGCTGCACTTACTGGCTTTATTATTACAACCTCAATCCGGCGAAATCAAGCTTGACGGACAAAATTTGCAAAGCCTTACCGCCCGCCAGGCCGGGCAAGTGCGGGCGCAGCAAATCGGCATCATCTACCAGCGGGCGCACTTTGTGAGTTCGCTGAGTGTACTGGATAACATTCTGTTAGCTAATTATCTTGCCAACCAAAAACAGGACAAAAGCAAAGCCGCCCAGCTCGCCGAACAATTGGGCGTTGCCGAACATTTGTCAAAGAAACCCAACCAACTCAGCCAAGGCGAGCAGCAGCGCGTGAGCATCGCCCGCTCGCTGATGAACGACCCGGCAGTAATCCTGGCTGACGAACCCACCGCCAGCCTCGACGACGATAACTGCCACAAAGTAGTAGCCTTATTAAAGGAACAATCCCAGTCCATCGGCGCCAGCCTCATCGTCGTCACCCACGATCAGCGGTTGAAGGAGGCGTTTGGGGAGTGGGTTACGTTGTAGTTTTTGAGGGGCAAAGGTCCTAAGGCACAAAG
>JBBSKK010000505.1:0-3200 GCA_038256395.1 Cytophagales bacterium
AAAAGGCACTACTATGAAAGGTGGGATAAAAGATAAGTCGTTTGCTTTTGCGATTCGTGTAATCAGATTGTACAAAATACTGGTAACAGAGAAACGCGAGTATGTGCTTTCAAAGCAACTTTTAAAAAGCGGTACTGCCATCGGGGCGTTAGTGAAGGAAGGAGAACACGCGCAGTCAAAAGCAGATTTTCTTAACAAAATGAACGTGGCACTCAAAGAAGCCAACGAAACTGAATACTGGCTGCTGCTGCTGAAAGAAACCGAGTACATCGGCGAGAGGGAGTTTGATTCAATTCATAAGGACTGCGATGAACTTATCCGAATGCTCGTCAGCATCGTAAAAACCACAAAAACTTCTCTCGGCAGACAACAATAACTCTCAACTCTCCACCCTCAACTCTCAACTAGATTTACTTTCTTCCAAAATACTGCAACGCCACTCCCGCCGCATGACGCTTCTCACTGAGCGTGTAGTAGCCCTTCATTTCGCGGTCGAAGCAGACGGCCTCGCCCTGGGGTTCGATGGCGTAGGGGACGGGTTTATTGGCCGCACGCAGAAGCGTTTGGCCGATGCTTTCGCCCGCTTTTCGTCTCCAGTAATAGATATGGGTGTAGGTGCGAATCAGGATTTCCTGCCCGTCGGACGAGATGTCGCCGCCCGTAGCCAAGAGCAGGGCCGGAATTTTGCCCACCAACTCAGCGGTGATTACGCCGTCAGTGGATTGGGGGAAAGGAAGGCGGTATAGGTTGGCTTTGTCGAGTTCCTTGGTGACGATGAACAGGTCGTTCGTTACCGGGTCGTGCAGCAGCGTTTCGGCGTCGGGTTGGCCCTCTGGATAGCGGTAGGTGATTCTGGCGATTTTGTCGGGCATGAAATTGCTGTCCAGGTTTCCTAATTCGGGCATTCGATAGATCGTGTGCGAGCTATAATTAGCCTTGATGTCATTGCTGCCGATGTCGCCGACGTATAGGTAGCTCACTCCTTTTTCTGGTCCGCCGCCGACGGCGATGTCCTCCCAATCGTTATTTGAAGTTCCCGGCACCGGGTAGCGACGAACATCCTTACCATTGTGGCTGATGAGAAATAATTCGGCGGGACGGCCCGCGTTTTCATGCGTCCACAGGTAGCCGGTGATCGTACGGCTATCGGCCAGGCCCGAGGCTTCGTCCACCAGGCCGGGAGCCACCGGGTAACGCTCGGGAACGGTCTGGAATTCACTGGATTTTTCGCCGGGCGAAACGGGGTCTTTCTCCCAACAGGCGCTGACGGAGCCGAGGAGGATCAATAGGGAAAGCGTAACGAATGCGGACGATTTCATAACAAGGGGATTCAAGGTAGATTTGGTAAAATTACGTACTTTTGCTCCGCCAAGGCCCGGCTACCCGGTAAAAATTGAATTTATTTTTGACCATGCTGAGAACGCACAACTGCGGAGAATTACGCTTAGAACATAAGCACCAAGAAGTTACCCTCTGCGGATGGGTGCAACGAAGACGTGATAAAGGCGGCATGCTTTGGATTGATCTAAGAGACCGCTACGGCATCACCCAGCTTTTGTTCGAGGAAAGCGACGCCAGCAAAGAGTTGCTTGAGAACGCCCGGGCACTGGGCCGCGAGTTTGTGGTGGCTGCCAAGGGCGAGGTCATCGAGCGCTATTCCAAGAACGATAAAATGCCCACGGGCGACATAGAGGTGCGGGTCCACGAGCTGGTCGTGCTGAATCCAGCCAAGCTGCCGCCCTTTCTTATAGAAGACGAAACCGACGGCGGCGAGGACCTGCGTATGAAGTACCGCTACCTCGACCTGCGCCGCTCGCCCATCCGCCAGAACCTCATGTTGCGCCATCAGGTGGCGCGGCATACCCGCCGTTACCTCGACGACCTGGATTTCATCGAGGTCGAAACGCCCGTCCTCATCAAGTCCACGCCCGAAGGGGCCCGCGATTTTGTGGTGCCCAGCCGCATGAACCCCGGCGAGTTCTACGCCCTGCCGCAGTCGCCGCAGACTTTCAAGCAACTGCTGATGGTAGCGGGTTTCGACCGCTACTACCAGATTGTCAAGTGCTTCCGCGACGAAGACCTGCGGGCCGACCGCCAGCCGGAGTTCACGCAAATCGACTGCGAGATGGCCTTCGTGACCCAGGAAGACGTGCTGAACACCTTCGAGGGGCTGATCCGAAATTTATTTAAAAATGTAAAAAACATCGACCTGCCCGAAGTGCCGCGCATGACCTACGCCGAAGCCATGCGGCGCTACGGCTCCGACAAGCCCGACATCCGTTTCGGCATGGAGTTCGTGGAGTTGAAAGGCGCGGACCGCGACCTGACTGCCGGCAAAGGCTTCAACGTCTTCGACGCGGCCGAACTTGTGGCGGGCATCCGCGTACCCGGCGCGGCCTCCTACACCCGCAAGCAACTCGACGAACTCACCGAATGGATGCGGCGTCCGCAGATTGGAGCCAAAGGGTTGATTTATATGCGTTATAACGAAGACATTACTTTAAAGTCTTCCGTCGATAAGTTTTACGACGAGGCCAGCCTGAAGCAATGGGCCGAAGCCTTCGACGCCCAGCCCGGTGACTTGCTGCTGCTGATTTCGGGCGAGGCCGATCAGGCCCGCAAGCAACTCAGTGAGCTGCGCCTGGAAATGGGCAACCGCCTGGGCCTGCGCCCCGCCGACGAGTACCGCGTACTGTGGGTCGTGGACTTCCCCCTGCTGGAATACGGCGAGGACGAACACGATGCCACCACGGGCCGCTGGTACGCCATGCACCACCCCTTCACCAGCCCCAAGCCGGAGGACATCCCGCTGCTGGCGACCGAGCCGGGTAAAGTGCGGGCCAACGCTTACGACATGGTCATCAACGGCGTAGAAGTCGGTGGCGGTTCGGTCAGGATTTTCCAGAAGGAACTCCAAAAGAAGATGTTCGAAATCCTGGGCTTTACCGCCGAGGAAGCGCAGGCGCAGTTTGGCTTCCTGCTCAATGCCTTCGAGTTTGGTGCGCCGCCGCACGCGGGCATTGCCTTCGGCTTCGACCGCCTCTGCTCCCTCTTTGGCGGGGCCGACTCCATCCGCGATTTCATCGCCTTCCCCAAGAACAACTCGGGCCGCGACGTGATGATCGACTCCCCCTCCCCCATCGCCGACCAGCAACTGAAAGAATTGAGTATCAAAGTGGCCGGAGCCTAATATTTATCAT
>JBBSKK010000506.1:0-3195 GCA_038256395.1 Cytophagales bacterium
GATGGCTCCGAAGGTAAGACGCAGGAAGTCGTTTCTAAAACCCGCTACGTAGTGGTCGGAGACGAGATACTGCCTATTACCGAGGTCGTGCAGGTACCGGGCGGGGATTTCCAAACCTTCAATTATTTCGACCAATTGAACTTCAACCGCAACTCCTCGCTGCAACTGAACTTGCGGGTGCCAATTTTTACAAATTATCAAACCAAGTACCGGGTGGCTAATGCCCGCATTCAGCAGCAGAACCTGGAACAGCAGGCCAACATCGTGACGCAGCAGATCCGGCAGAACGTGGAGCAGGCCTACATCGACATGAGCAACGCGGCCAAGCGCTATAGCGCCACATCCAACCAGGTGCGCGCTCTGGAAGAAGCTTTCCGGGTAGCCGAAAGCCGCTTAGGGGCCGGGGCCATCAACTCGGCGGAGTACAACATCGCCAAAGCCAACCTCGACCGAGCCCGCGCCAACCTCATCCAAACCAAATACGACTACACCTTCCGCACCAAGATTCTTGACTTTTACATGAACAAACCGCTTACCGTCGAGTAAAAAGTTTATGAGTTTATGAGTTTAAAGTTTATGAGTTTAAAGTGTCTTTCCTTAGCAAGCTAAACCTTTGACTTATAGTTTTTTGAGAACTCGTAAACTTTAAACTTTAAACTACTGAACTTTAAACTTAAAAAAAACGTGGCTAAAAAATCAACAAATCGTACCTGGTGGATATTGGGTGGCATCGTGGTGCTGCTGGTGGGCGGGCTGTTTGTCGCGAAGGCGGCGGGCTGGATCGGTCAGGAAAAACCCACGGAAGTGGAATTCACCGAAGTAAAAACAACCGACATCATCGAGCGCGTGAGTGCTTCGGGCCGGGTGCAGCCCGAAGTGGAGGTGAAACTCAGTCCCGACGTATCGGGTGAGATTACCGCGCTTTACGTGGAAGAAGGCGATTCGGTGAAGAAGGGGCAATTGTTGCTCAAAATCCGGCCCGATAACTACGAGTCGCTTTTTGCGCGGGCGCAGGCTACGGTCAATTCCAGCAAGGCCAACGCCGAGCAGACGCGCGCCGGCCTGGCGCAGGCCGAGGCACGGGCCATCCGGGCAAAGGCCGACTTCGACCGAAACAAAAAGCTTTACGAAGACAAAGTGATCTCGGCGGCGGACTTCGAGCAGATTCGCGCCAACTACCAGGTGGCGCAGCAGGATATCGAAGCGGCCAAGGCCAATATTCAAGCCGCGCAGTTCAACGTGAAAAGTTCCGAGGCCGGACTCCGCGACGCGGCAGAAAACCTGCGTAAAACTACCATCTTCGCCCCCGTGAGCGGTATTATCTCGTTGCTGAACGTGGAAGTGGGTGAGCGCGTGGTGGGTACGAGCCAAATGGCGGGTACCGAACTAATGCGCATCGCCAACCTCAACAACATGGAGGTGCGGGTGAACGTCAACGAAAACGACATCGTGCGCGTGACGGTGGGCGACACCGCCGACATCGACGTGGACGCCTACAGCAGCACGGGCCGCAAGTTCCGGGGCGTAGTGACGGAAATCGCCAACACCGCCAGCGGCCTGACCGGAGCGGGTGCGGCAAATATTTCCGCCGATGCCGTTACGGAATTTGAGGTGAAAGTAAAAATATCGAACGAGTCGTTCCAGGATTTGATGGCCAAGCGCGGCAAGCGTTCTTACCCTTTCAAGCCGGGCATGACCGCCTCGGTGGACATCATCACCGACCGCAAATCCAACGTGCTGTCGGTTCCCATCGCCGCCGTAACTACCCGCGATAACAAGACTGACAAAGATCCCGCCAAACCGACCAATCCCGACAATAAAAACGGGCAGGAGGACGTAGGGAAGCCCCTCACCGAGGTGCAACCGATCAAGGAAGTCGTGTTCGTGGATAGTGCGGGCGTGGCCATAGTTCGCGAGGTGAAAACGGGCATCAGCGACTTCGAGAACATCGAGATTTTGTCAGGATTGAAGCCGGGAGAAAAGATTGTATCCGGGCCGTTTATCGTTGTGTCCAAACAGCTTAAAGGGGGCGACAAGATCGCCAAAAAGAACGCCGATGGCAATAAAGGTGGGGCAGATTCAAAAGAAAAAGCCGATTGATACGTTCTCTAAGTGTATTTATTCGATTTAGTTATAGGTTAAAGAAAAGGAAATCCTTGCGGTGTTGCCGCAAGGATTTTTTATGTGCTTGTATCTCATTCGTTTTTATCCCAAACCTGAAATAAAAGCTGCGTCAGGCGTATTGGCCTTCCTTTCCCAGGTTTTTCACGAGCATATAGTAGAACAGAGCGCGGTACTTGTTACGGTTGGAACTGCCAAAGGTTTCGCATACTTTTTGGATGGCCGCATCCAGGTCACCAGAATCGGCCATGCCCATTTTCTTAATTAGGAAATTGGCCTTGACACGGTCGAGTTCAGCCTGGTCGCTGCAGGAAACCAAGGCCGAGTCGGCGTTGTAAATCGAAGGTCCCAAGCCTTTCGTTACTTTTGTCAGCAGGTCGGCATCTACTGAAATGCCGATTTTCCCAGCCTCCTCCATGTAGGTGGCAATCAGGTCGTCAAATTTGCTCATAAACGGGTGTTTGTTTAGGATTTGAAAAAATCTTTTGGAACTAATTTACCAATGAAATGAATATTTCATCATTATCAAAGCTTAGACGCCCATTTCTCCAAAAAGACACCCGATAAGTTATCGAACGGAAAGATTTATCCATGAAAAAGCTCTCTTTAAATAAATTAGCGGTCATCGGCGGTGGTAGCTGGGCCACGGCTTTGGTCAAAATACTAAGCGAGCAGCCGGATAATCAGGTGCGTTGGTGGCTGCGTAGCCAAGCCGACATCGACCACATCCGCGCCTACCACCACAATCCCCGCTACCTGAGCGACGTCTATCATTCGCCCAAAAAAGTGAAGGTGTGCGGCAAAATAAAGGACGCCATCCGGGACGCCGACTACGTGGTGTTGGCTGTCCCGGCGGCCTTCGTGCAGGAACCTTTGCAAGCCCTGAAACCCGCCGATTTTTCGGGTAAGCGCGTCGTGTCGGCCATCAAGGGTATGATCCCCGAAGCCAACCAACTCGTGACCGACTGGATGGAGGAAAGGTTCGGCATTCCGCTCGACGACATCTGCGTTATCGCCGGGCCGTGCCATGCCGAGGAAGTGGCCCTGGAAAAGCAATCGTACCTCACTATCGCC
>JBBSKK010000507.1:0-3190 GCA_038256395.1 Cytophagales bacterium
ATTTCGCCCGACGGTAAGTGGTTTGCCTACCTGCTGGCGCGGGCCGACGAGGGCGACGCCACGCTGATTTTGCAAAGTACCGCCGACTCGACCCGCAAAACTTTCAAGGTCGGAGCTACCACTCGCGTCGATATGGCCTTCTCGGACGACGGGCGGTTTTTTGCCTATAAAGTCTCGCCCACCGAAAAGGAAAAGGAAAAGAAAGCAAAGAAAAAAGCTGAGAAGCTGGTACTGGTCAGTCTGACGGACTCGACCAAAAACAAGGAATTTGTCCAGGTAAAATCTTACACTTTCAATGGCAAGAAATCCTCGCACCTGGCTGTGCTACTCGCTCCCGAAGAAGGCACCAAACCGACTGACCCCAAGGGTACTAACCTGCTGCTCTACGACTTGACTAATCAGCGCACCCAGAACATCGGCAATGTGTCCGAGTACACCTTTAACAAGCCTGGTACCTGGCTGGCCCTAACGCTGGATGCGCGGAACCAGGCGGGCAACGGGATTTTATTACAAAATATAGCGACCAACGTGATGCTGCCGCTGGATACGGACGAAGCCAGTTACGAATCGTTGAAATGGACGGAGGAAGGCGATGGGCTGGCCTTGGTTAAGGGAAAAAAAGACAAGATGTACAAGGAAAAATTGTACAGCGTGTTGGGCATCAAAGGCTTTGCCGGAACGCCCACCCTGACTACCTATGACCCGAAAAAAGATAGCCTGAATTTTCCGCAGGGCATGACTATCAGTCCCAACCGCGACCCGACCTGGACTGACGATCTGACGCGGCTGCTTTTTGGGATTCATAAAACCACGCTGGCCGATACGACTAAGAAAAAAGATACCGATGAAAACCCCAGCGAAGCGTCGCCCGACGAAATTTCCGAAGCCGACCAACTGGCCCGCGTCAAGGCCGATACCACGCTAAAAACCGTGGAGCAAATAACCAAAGCTATTGCCAAAATCAAAGGCGATGATAAAGACAAAGAAAAGCCCGAAAAGCCGGACATGACAATTTGGAACTGGCAGGACAAGCGGCTGCAATCCAAGCAGCAGGTGCAGGAATCGGGCGACAAGAAGTTCAGCTTCCTGGCGATGTATGACCCTGCGACGCAGCGATTCATCCAACTGGCCGACAGCACCTTGCGGCTGGTATCGCCCGCGCCCAAGCAACGCTACGCTTTGGGAACCGACATTCAGCCCTACGAACTGAATACCAATCTCGACGGGCAGGATTACGCCGACATTTACCTCACCGACCTGAAAACCAGGGAGCGGACGCGTCTCATGGAGAATTTTTACCTGCCCAACGGTAACGCCCGGCCGCAGCCCTCGCCCGACGGGACGAAGTTTTTGTACTGGAAGGACGGGCAGTTTTTTGTTTTTGATATGGAAAACAAAACTGCTCGCAACATCACCGAAAACGTGCCGACTTCCTTCGTGGATATCGAGAACGACCGTAACGTACAGACGCCGCCTTACGATGTCGTCGGCTGGAGTAGCGACAGCAAGTACGCGTTACTGAGCGACGGCTGGGATATTTGGCAAGTGGCCGCCGAAGAAACGCCAACGACCAAATCACGGAAGAAAAGTACCCCAGCCCTCCCCTACCACAACCTGACCCAAAACGGCAAGCGCGACAAGATCCGCTACGAAGAGCGCTATCAACTCGATCCCGACGAAAAGGGCATCGACCTCGGTCAGCCGCTGTACGTCCGAACCTACGGCGAATGGACCAAGAAAAGTGGCGTGACGCGCCTCGATACTAAATCTGCCGAAGCCAAAATTCTGCTTTGGGACGATGCCGCCGTGCGCAGCCTCACCAAGGCCAAAAACGCGGATTACTACGTTTACAGCAGTGAATCTTTCGTTAAGCCCACACAGTACTTTGGTGCTTCGTCCAAAGATTTGGCAGAGGGCAAGCAGATTTCGGATAACGCGCCCGACTTCAAAAAATACGCCTGGTCGGCGGGAACGCGGCTGGTGGACTACTTGAGCGACAAGGGCGATACGCTGCAAGGGGCGCTATTTCTGCCCGCTGGTTATGCAAAGGGCCAGAAATACCCGACGGTGGTGTATTACTACGAAAAACTCTCGCAGACGCTGCATAATTTCTCTAACCCCAGCTACGGCCGCACGGGCTGGAATCCCGGAATGTACACGGCCAACGGCTACGCGGTGTTCATTCCCGACATCGTGTACCGCTACAACGACCCCGGCATGTCGGCGGTGTGGTGCGTGTTGCCGGGCGTGCAGGCAGCCATCGCTACGGGCGTGGTGGACGGCGACAAAATGGCTATCCACGGCCATTCGTGGGGCGGCTACCAAACGGCTTTCCTGATCACCCAAACCAATATGTTCAAAGCCGCTGCCGCCGGGGCACCGCTGACGGACATGATCTCGATGTACAACCTGATTTACTGGAACAGCGGCGGCGGTAACGGCTCCATCTTCGAAGCCTCGCAGGGTCGCCTCGAAGCACCCTGGAACAACTGGGAAGCCTACCAGCGCAATTCACCGATTTACCACGCCAAAAATGTGCAAACGCCGCTGCTAATGTTGCACAACGACAAAGACGGCGCGGTGGATTTCACGCAGGGTATCGAGTACTTCAACGCCCTGCGCCGCCTGAAAAAGCCCGTGGCCCTCATCCAGTACAAAGGCGAGAACCACGGCTTGGCCAAGCTGCCCAACCGCAAGGACTACTCAGTACGCATGATGGAGTTTTTCGACTATTACCTGAAAGGCAAGCCCGCGCCGCTTTGGTGGAGCGAGGGAGTACCGAAGCTGGAGCTGGACGAGCATTTGGAGGAGAAGGCGTTTCGGTGATTTTCAGAAAAACTTAACGAGACCGATCAAGATTGGATACCTTCCTGCGTCAGTAGCCTGGCGACGTTCAGTACATATCCATCCAGCACGACGATATCCTGGTCGAAATCAGCGTAATGCCAATCCTGGTCTAGGGTGTGGACAAAGATTCTACGGTCACGTGTGCTGATCCAAATCACCTTCTCGACGCCAAAGTCCAGCATTTTCTGGGACTTCGCGAAGAGGTAGGCCATTTCTGAATTCCAGGACGTATCGCTTAGATCCGCTTTGATGTCCACCTCGATAACTACTTTGGGAGCAACTTTGAAATACTTATCATCGAGCTTGATGTCTTTTTTCTCAAAAATGGCAATGTCATTAGCCA
>JBBSKK010000508.1:0-3181 GCA_038256395.1 Cytophagales bacterium
GCATTACGAATGCGTCGCTCTACCAACTGAGCTAAGGAGGCTTCTTGGTTTGGGAGGGCAAATATACGAATCAGAAAAGTATTTTGGTTGTTTTTTGAATCAGGTAGGCTCAAAGATTTGAAATTGAATCGACTGACAGTCCGGTGAGTTCAGCGACAGTGTCGTTATCTAGTCCTTTTGCTTTCATTTTTCGGGCTATTGCTATTTTGTCCTGTTTTGCTTTTTCTTCTGCCCTAGCGATTCCCATTTCCATGCCTTTCTCCATGCCTTGTGCCATACCCTTATCAAAACCTCTTGCAGTACCCTTTTCCTCCGCCTCCGAGTACAGAGATCTTTCATAAGAAACACTGTCCCAATATTTGTCGTAGGCAGCCAACTCCCCAAGGGAGTACGCACTTTCCGCCAGCAGGGTCACGGCTTCCTCAATTTCGGGGACTTCCATCAACTCGGGCGGCACATCGCGGGAAGCCGTCTCAATTTCCGACATGAAGCGCAGCCATAGTACCTGCACCTTTTTCTCGGTCAAATTTTTGGCCCGGAACTTGGGCAATTCCACAAAAACGAACTCCAGACCTTCCAGCACCTTATCGGGATGGGTGCTGTGGACGATGCTGTAGTGGTGGTAGTATTCATCGGTGTCGTGTTCGAAGTTTTCGTTGACCAGGCTCAGAGCAAACACCGGATGGACGCCCCGATATTCCTTGCCCCAGCCCAATTGGTTGACATACGCCTTCGAGGCGTTAAATAGCACCCTGGTTTTGAAGGCGACGGTCCAGAGCATTTGCATCTCGACGATGAACTGCCGCCCCTGCTCGTCGCGGCAACGTACGTCCACGATGGAGTATTTCAGCACCGGAATCTCGGGAACTAGCTCGGCGGGCAGGTACTCCAGCGACGCAATGGGGCTGTCGAGGGGCAGAAGGGCGTTCAGAAAACTTTTCAACAAGTGCGGATGCTCTCCGAAAATTTTCTTGAAAGTAAGGTCGTTTTTTGGGTCGAGGTAGCGCATGATCCGGGCTTTTTTCCAAAGATACCTTTTTCCTAAATCAAAAGTGGTTCGCTACCTTTACCCAGCCGCATTTTGCGGAAAGCAATTTGTCCCGTGTACCATGAAGTTTCTGCTTTTTTCATTTTTCGTTATTTCTCTATTTATCGCCTGCTCCAAGCCCAACGATAAAGTGGTCGTCGCCACGGCGGCTAACGTGCAGTTCGTAATGCAGGAATTGCAAAAGGAATTTGAAAAGGAATCCGACACCCGGCTGGAAATCGTCGTAGGTTCGTCGGGCAAGCTGACAGCCCAAATCCGCCAGGGCGCGCCCTTCGACTTATTCGTATCTGCCGATAGGCGCTACCCGCAGGAGATTTATGATAATGGGGGGAGCGAAGCCACGCCAAAAGTGTACGCGCGGGGTGCGCTGGTACTTTGGACCAGCGACTCGACGGTCACGCCCAATCTGCAATTACTGATGAATCCTGCCATTAAGAAAATTGCCCTGGCCAATCCCGAAACCGCACCCTACGGTATGGCAGCCGTGCAGCTTTTGGAAAAAGTCGGACTTTATGAACAAGTGAAAAGCAAACTCGTGTATGGCGAAAGTATTGCCCAAACCACGCAGTATATCGCCACGGGAGCAGCGGACGTGGGTTTCACGGGTTTGTCCGTAGTGCTTTCGCCCGAAATGAAAGGTCAGGGCCGCTACCTGAAACTGGATTCTACCACTTACGACCCCATCGATCAGGCCGCCGTGCTGTTGAAACACAGCGACACGTCGCCAAAGCGGGCAAAGAGTCGGGAGTTTTACGATTTTCTGTATTCTGAGAAAGCTAAGGTTGTTTTTCGTAAATACGGCTATTCGGTAGAATGAACCCTGAACCTTTATTCCTCACTTTCAAACTAGCCTCGCTCACGACGCTGATTTTGTTTGGGTTAGCTTTGCCGCTGGCTTATTGGCTGGCGTACAGTCGATTTCGGGCAAAAGTGTTGGTGGAAGCTATTATCGGAATGCCGCTGGTGCTGCCGCCTTCGGTGCTGGGGTTTTATCTCCTTTTGGCTTTTAGCCCAAACCATTTTTTTGGTGATTGGATCGAGCAAACCCTCGGGCTGCGGCTGGTTTTTTCGTTTCCGGGGCTGGTAGTGGCTTCGGTGATTTATAGTGTGCCGTTCATGGTGTACCCTTTGCAGGCGGGTTTGCAGGCATTGCCCGTTTCACTGCGCGAGGCTTCCTATACTTTGGGGAAAAGCGCCTGGACGACCTTTTTCAAGGTACTGCTGCCTAATGCTAAATCAGCCGTACTAACGGCCATTGTGCTGACTTTCGCCCACACCGTCGGCGAGTTTGGCGTGGTGCTGATGATCGGCGGCAACATTCCTGGCGTGACGCGGGTGGCTTCGGTGGCCATTTACAACGAGGTCGAAGCGCTCAATTATCCCGCCGCCAACCAGTATGCGCTCGTCCTTTTTGTGATTACCTTTGCCATTCTGCTGCTGGTTTATTCCGTAAACAATGGCCTATTCCGTGTCCGACACCCCGCTTGACCTCCAACTCCGCCACGACCTGCGCACCGCTGCCGGGCTGGTGACGATGGAGGTGGCCCTGCGGCTGGAAAGCAACTCGATCACGGCCCTTACCGGCCCCTCGGGGGTGGGGAAAACTACCTTGCTGCGATTGATAGCGGGTTTGGTAAAACCAGCGTCAGGCTGTATTACTTTCGGGCCAGAGGTTTGGCTCGATTCTGAAAAGAAGATTTTCCTGACACCTCAGCAGCGCCAGGCGGGACTGGTATTTCAGGATTACGCGCTTTTCCCCCATCTCACTGTCCGCCAGAATTTGGCTTTTGCCCTGAAAAAAGGGGAAGACCAAAGCCGCGTTGACGAACTGCTGCGCGAGGTGGAACTCACTCAGCTCGCCGACCGTCGCCCTCATCAGCTTTCGGGCGGACAACAGCAGCGCGTGGCTTTGGCGCGGGCTTTGGTGCCACGCCCGCGTCTGCTTTTATTGGACGAGCCGCTCTCGGCGCTGGATCGCGCCATGCGACAGCGATTGCAGGATTATTTGCTGGAAATTCACCGAAAGTATCAACTCACGATTTTGCTGGTCACGCACGATTTGGGTGAAATTTTCCGCCTGGCCGACCGGGTCGTGGAAATGGACGAGGGGAAAATAGTGCGCAAGGGAACGCC
>JBBSKK010000509.1:0-3181 GCA_038256395.1 Cytophagales bacterium
CATCAATCCTTGACTCCCCGAATGCTTACCGTCACGCAGCTTTACATTTTCCCCATCAAATCCTTAGCGGGTATTGCCGTAGAAAGTAGTGCCGTGACCGACCGGGGCCTTCTGCACGACCGCCGCTGGATGCTGGTGGATGAGAACAATAAATTCATCACCCAGCGTCAAAACCCCGAAATGGCCCGGCTGCATACGGCATTGACTCTAAGTACACTTATAGTTAAAGACGCCAAAAATTCGGCCAATCAAATCGAGATTCCTTTTGAAGCGGTGGAGGAAGAACTCGAAAAGGTCAAGATATGGAAAGTCACGGTAGCCGCCAAAAGTGTGGGCCGGGAGGCTGCCGAATGGTTCAGCGAACAGTTGGGCCGACCCTGCAAGCTGGTGTTCATGCCCGACGATAGCCGGCGACCCGTAGACACGTCCTCGGGCCTGAAACCCGCCGGAAAAATCACTTCCTTTTCGGACGCCTATCCGTTTTTGCTGCTGGGCGAAGCCTCCCTGGACGATTTGAACAGCCGTCTGGCCGAACCGATTTCTATCCTTAGATTCCGGCCCAATCTCGTCTTCTCAGGCGGACGACCTTACCAGGAGGACGAGTTTATCGATTTTAAAATAAACGGTATTTCGTTCACTGGGCTGGAAAACTGCGCCCGCTGCAACGTCCCTAACATCGACCCCGAAACCGCCGAGGTGAGCGAACATAACCAACCGATGAAAACCCTGGCCGCGTATCGAACCGTCAATCGTAAGATTATACTGGGACGTGACCTGATACATACCGGCACGGGTAGGGTTAGCGTGGGCGACGAGCTTGTTTTGTCTTAAATTTAATCAATCTAAAAACCAATCATATATGGATAAGAAAAAAGTGACACACCCCGAACGCGATGGTAATTTCACCACCGGTGCCTACTCCGACGGCGTAATCGTAGACGGTCTATTGTTCGTCAGCGGGCAGGCATCGGTCGATTTCAAAACCTCCAAATTCGTCCTTGGCACCATCGAGGAGGAAACGACCCGCACCCTCGACAACGTGAAGGCGATCGTGGAAGCAGCGGGCGGCACGATGGCCGACATCGTCAAATGCACCGTCCACCTGGCTGACATCGCCGATTTCGACCGCTACAACAAGGTGTATGCCACCTACTTCGACGGCATCAAGCCCGCCCGCACCACCGTGCAATCCGTCCTAGCTGAAAACCTGAAAGTAGAAATCGACGCCATCGTAAAGCTGCCGAAGTAGAAAGCGAGAATTTAACATTTTCAACTCTCAACTCTCAACTCTCAACTCAAAAAGTGTTCACCATCGACGCCCACCTCGACCTGGCGACCAACGCCCTGAGTCTGAACCGCGATTTGAAGAAATCCGTGTCGGAAATCCGCGCTAGGGAACGTACTCTGGAACTGGACGACGCGCCCGACCGTGGGAATGGCTCGGTGGCACTGCCGGATTTGCGCCGAGGTGGTGTCGGGCTGGTTGGGGCCACGATTATAGCGCGCGTCGCGGCGGAAGGCGCGTCGCATTCTTCGTCCAAACTCGTCGGCTGGCACTCGCCCGAGCAAGCCTACGCCTTCGCGCAGGGGCAACTGGCCTGGTACCGGGCGATGGAGGAGCAGGGCGAAATGGTGCAGATTACCAGTCGCTGGGAGTTGGACACGCACGTGAGGGTTTGGGAGGACAAAAGTACCCCTGATGAGGAAAAGCCCGTCGGCTATATTCTGAGCCTGGAAGGTGCCGACTCGGTCATCGACTTTAATTATCTTGAAAAATACGTTGAAAACGGCCTTCGTGCTATCGGCCCCGCGCACTACGGGCCGGGACGCTACGCCCCCGGCACCCACAGCGGTGGCGGCGGACTGACGCCTTTGGGCAAAGACCTGCTGCGCGAAATGTATTACCATAATTTAATCCTCGACGCTACACACCTGACCGATCAGGGATTCTTCGAGGCGATGGACATCTTCCAGGGAACCGTTTGGGCGAGTCATCAGAACTGCCGGGCCATCGTGCCGGGCGAGCGGCAGTTTAGCGACGACCAACTGAAAGTCCTTATTGAGCGCGGCGCGGTCATCGGCGGGGCTTTGGACAACTGGATGCTTTGCCCCGACTACCAGCAGCGAAAAGCAGAAAGCCCTGAGTCGCTGGGCATCGACATGGGGAAACTCGTTGATCACTTCGACCACATTTGCCAGTTGGCTGGCAACAGCGACCACATCGCCTTCGGCACCGACCTGGACGGCCTGTTCGGCACGGAGCAAATGCCCTACGACATGGACACCATCGCCGATTTGACGAAATACGAAGGCATTTTGGCCAAACGAGGTTATTCCCAAGAGGATATTGAGAAAATATTCCATGGTAATTGGCTGCGGTTGCTGAGGAAGGCTTGGCAGTAAAATTGAGCTATCATCCCTGCAAATCTAAAATTCAATTTTAGATTTGCAGGGATGATCATTTGTAAAACGCCAAAAAAAATAGCTGCCAGCCAAGGGCCGACAGCTATTCCAACTTACCTATGAGAAAAAATTTACTGCGAAAAATCTATTTCGCCAGTTTCGGATTCACGTCGATCTCTGACTGCGGGATGGGCCATACGTAGTCAGACGCTCTGAAATTCTTGGACGTAATGAACCATCGGCTCTGGTTTGTCGGGTCTTTCTTTTTTGTGGCTTTGGGAAGTACCGTAGAATTGGGGAAAGGCGCGCCCCAAAAATCTCCCACCAAAACTTCCTCACCAATCTTCCAGCGGAAAATGTCCCACAGCCGATGGCCCTCGAAGGCCAGCTCGATGCGCCGCTCATTACGCATAATGGGTCGGAGTTTTTCGGCAGACATCGCCTTCAAAGGAGGTAGTTTGACCGAAGGTCGGGTTCTGACTTTATTGATGGTGATGTCCAGCAGTTCCTGCGTGATGGGCTTGCCGCCTTCCAGTTCGGCTTCCAGGTAGCTCAAAAGTACCTCGGCGTAACGGATGATAGGAAAGTTGGCCCCGTAGTCGTTTCCCAAGTTGCCGGAAAAATCTTCGGTAAAAAACTTCCTTAACCCATAGCCTGTCCGGGTGGCCTGCTTGGAATAGGTAAGCTGGTCGAGCGACTTGGTGGAGTCCGGATGACAAACGTATTTTTTGCCGCCAAAAGTAGTACCGTCCCATAGCAAATTGTACCGGAATCGCGG
>JBBSKK010000510.1:0-3176 GCA_038256395.1 Cytophagales bacterium
AATTTTTTGCCGCAAAGCCCGTAAAAACAATCCCGTAGGGATGAACGATATTGTAGCCCCCCAATTTATTGGGGGGGCAGGAAGAGGGCGCAGGTTGAAAAGTTCCGCAGGAACGGCTGATTTGTTAGACCTAATTTCACGAAGATATGGGCCGTTCCTACGGAACTCATCCTAGTTTTTAGACATTTTACCGCCGATTAAAATGGCAGCGGCCAACCGTCGGCGGCTATAATATCGGTCAAGCCTACGGCTTTTAAATACCGGCTCCGTAGTCTACGTCTTATTTGATGGTTATTTGATGAGAGACCGATTTTTAAATCCAACTAATTGACTACCAGCAAAATCTTATTTGATGGTTATTTGATAGAAAGAACAAAATGAACGAAGCCGAAACCAGAGCCGAGCTGATCGATCCCCGGCTGAAAGCCTGCGGCTGGGGCGTGGTAGTCGGGTCCAAAATCCTGCGCGAGTACCCCATCACGGCGGGCAAAATTCAAGTAGGGAGCAACTCCCAAAGCGGGCGTTCTCGCCGCATGATCGCCGACTACGTACTCGTGTACAAGGGCGTGAAACTGGCGGTGATCGAAGCCAAAAGCGACGAACTATCGGTGGGCGAAGGCGTCGCGCAAGCCAAGCAATACGCCGAAAAACTGGCGCTCGAAACCACCTACGCCACCAATGGCCGGGCGATTTACCGCATCTGCCTGAAAACCGGGGCCGAGGGCCCGGTGGCCGACTACCTCACGCCCGAAGCTCTCTGGGCCAAAACCTACCCGCCGCAGACCGCCACCGCCGCCAACCCTGGCGTCAGAACCACCGCCGCCTGGCGGGAAGCGTTGGCCGAGGTACCCTTTGAAGACAAAAGCGGGAGCTGGCAACTGCGCTACTACCAGGAAATCGCCGTCCGCAACGTCAGCGAGGCCATTGCCACGGGCCGCACGCGTATCCTGCTCACCCTGGCGACGGGGACGGGCAAGACCGCCATTGCGTTCCAGATCGCCTGGAAGCTGTTTCAGACCCGCTGGAACCTGAAACGCGACGGCAGCCGCCGCCCGCGCATCCTTTTCCTGGCCGACCGCAACATCTTGGCCGACCAGGCTTTCAATTCCTTTTCGGCCTTCCCGGAGGAGGCGCTGGTCAGGATCAAACCTCACGAAATCAGGAAAGGCGGCCGGGTACCGACCAACGGCAGCATTTTCTTCACGATCTTCCAGACCTTCATGAGCGGCATGGACGAGGCGGGTCAATCTGCACCGTACTTTGGAGAATATCCGGCCGATTTTTTCGACTTCATCGTCATCGACGAGTGCCACCGGGGCGGAGCCAACGACGAGAGCAACTGGCGGGGCATTCTCGACTACTTCGCCCCGGCGGTGCAGTTGGGCCTGACGGCCACGCCCAAGCGGGACGACAACGTGGACACCTACCGCTACTTCGGCGAGCCGGTGTACGTCTATTCGCTGAAAGAAGGAATTAACGACGGCTTTTTGACCCCTTTTAAGGTCAAGCGCATCCAAACCACGCTCGACGACTACGTTTACACCTCCGACGACATCGTGGAGGAGGGCGTCGTGGAAGAGGGAAGGCGGTACTACGAAGCCGATTTTAACCGTAAGATCGAGATCGAGGCGCGGGAGGCCAAACGAGTCAAACTCTATCTGGCCGACGCCGACCAACGCGAAAAGGGCATCATTTTCTGCGCCAGCCAGGACCACGCCGCCGCCGTCCGCGACCTGGTGAACCAGTTTAAGACCAGCCCCGCGCCCAACTACTGCGTGCGGGTGACGGCCAACGACGGCGAAATCGGCGAGCAGTTTTTGCGGGAATTCCAGGACAACGAAAAGACGATTCCGACCCTGCTCACCACCTCCCAGAAGCTTTCCACGGGCGTGGATGCCCGTAACATCCGCAACATCGTGCTGATGCGCCCCGTCAATTCCATGATCGAGTTCAAGCAAATCGTGGGGCGCGGCACCCGGCTGTTCGAGGGCAAGGAGTTCTTCACCCTCTACGATTACGTGGACGCCTACCGCCACTTCTCTGACCCCGAATGGGACGGCGAGGCCGAACCCTGCGACGTCTGCGGTGAGATCGTGTGCGAATGCGTAATAGAAAACCCGCCACCCGTTCGACTTTGTCGGGAATGCGGCCAAAGCCCTTGTGTCTGTGAGAAAGTACCGCCGGCGCCCTGCGATATTTGCGGCCAAAGCCCCTGCATTTGCGGCCAACGGACGAAGTTAAAAATCAGGCTGCGCGACGGCAAAGAGCGCGAGATTCAGTCCATGATGTCCACGTCCTTTTGGAGCGCGGAGGGCAAACCGATTTCGGCGGAGGAATTTTTGCACAACCTCTTCGGCGAACTACCCAACCTCTTCAAAAGTGAAGCCGAACTACGCACGCTGTGGAGCAACCCGCTGACCCGCCGCACCCTGCTTGAAAAACTGGACGCCGCCGGCTTCGGCAAAGAAGAACTGACGACGCTGCAAAAGCTCATCGAGGCCGACCACAGCGACCTGTTCGACGTGCTGGAATACGTCTTCGACAGCGAAAACAAACCCATGACCCGCGCCGCCCGCGTCGCCGCCGCCGAGGCCACCATTTTTGCCCTCCTGAACGACCAGCAAAAGGAATTCATCGCCTTCGTGCTGAGCAAGTACGTCGAAACGGGCGTGGAAGAACTCGACCAGGAGAAACTGCCCCTGCTGCTGACCAACAAATACCAATCACTGGAAGACGCCAGAGCTAGACTCGGCGACGTATCGGCCATCAGTCGATTGTTTATCGAGTTTCAGCGGTATTTGTATGAGGAGAAGGCGGCTTGATTTTGGGCGGAGGATAGGGTAGTTAATATATTACCAGCCGACCGCATACTAAGTTGTGCAACTTATCTTTGTCATTCAGGCCATTCGACCTTATTTTAGCCGGGATAATCCTTCCCAAACCCTTCCCGTACATGAAAAATCTGCTTGCCATCCTGATTTCCTTCCTCCTTTCCTCCCTCCTCCTTTCCTCCTTAATTTCCTGCAAATCGGCCAAGAAATCCCTGAAGCGCGGCGACTCGGCTGCCGCCAGTTTGAAACTGGTGGCTCAATGTAATCCAAGTCTGCGACTTGCAAAACCTACCCCTCCACCTCCGCGTACTCCTCCACCGGAATACACGCACAAATCAAATTGCG
>JBBSKK010000511.1:0-3170 GCA_038256395.1 Cytophagales bacterium
AAATCCGGTCCGGTGCCGGAACCCGTCATGGCCAGCCGCAGCGCCTGCATGATTTTTCCCATTTTGATACTGGCAGATTCCATGGTTTCGGCCAAAGTATGCTTGATGTTTTCGGCTAAAAACTCGCCATCGTAGGAAGCCAAAGCGTCGGCAAAGGCGGCGATGCCCCGCTGTGCTTCATCGTTCCATTTCTTAGTGACAATTTCCTGGTCGTAGCGTGCGGGCGCCGAAAAGAGAAAGGCCGATTCATCCACAATTTCGTGGACAAAATGAACGCGGTCTTTCAGCAGATGCACGATTTGAATCGCCTGCTCGTCGGAGATTTCGATGCCTTTTTTGGCAAAAAGCGGCTGTACTTGGGCGGCCATCGTGCGGTCGTCCTTTTCTTTCAGGTACTGCTGATTGAACCACATGGCCTTCTGAATATCGAACTTCGCCCCCGATTTGTGGACTCGCTCAAAGCTGAACGCCTCGATGAGTTCATTCATCGAGAAAATCTCCTGCTCGGTACCAGGGTTCCAGCCCAACAGGGCCAGAAAGTTGGCGGTAGCTTCGGGATAATATCCTTCCTCGCGGAAACCTTTGGCGACTTCGCCCGTCTTGGGGTCAGTCCATTGCAGCGGGAAAATCGGAAAGCCACCCAGATCGGCGTCGCGCTTGGATAGCTTACCGTTGCCGTCGGGTTTGAGTAACAAAGGCAAATGTGCGAACTGCGGCATCGTTGCCTCCCAACCCAAATATCTATACAGCAGTACGTGCATCGGGGCCGAAGGCAGCCACTCTTCGCCACGAATCACGTGGGTGATGCCCATCAGGTGGTCATCCACGATATTGGCCAGGTGGTAGGTCGGCATTCCGTCGGATTTGAGCAGCACCTTGTCGTCGATCTGAGAGGAATGCACCACCACCCAACCCCGGATTAAGTCATTAAAACGAATGTCGTCTTTGGGCTGCACCTGCATTCGGATCACGTACGGTTCGCCGCTCTCGAGGCGCTTCTTGGTTTCGGCGATGGGCAGCGTCAGCGAATTAACCATCTGCAACCGCGTGATGGCGTTGTACTGCGCGGCGGGTACCTTGGCCTCTTCCAGCCGCTTCCGCATCGCGTCCAGCTCCTCGGGCGTATCGAAAGCGAAATAGGCTTTCCCCTCAAATACCAATTTCTCGGCGTACTCACGGTACATTTCTTTCCGCTCCGACTGCCGGTAGGGGGCGTGGGGGCCGCCCACGTTGGGGCCTTCGTCGATAGAAATTCCCAGCCACGCCAGGGCTTCCAAAATATAGTTTTCCGCGCCCGGCACGTAACGCGCCTGGTCGGTATCCTCGATGCGCAGCAGCATCTGTCCGCCCGTCTGCCGGGCAAAAAGGTAATTATAAAGCGCCGTCCGCACCCCTCCCGCATGAAGCGGCCCCGTAGGGCTAGGCGCAAATCGTACGCGTACTGTTTTGTCTGACATTTATACTTTGGGCTTGCCTGAATTAAGTGCATTTCAAACGCCACTTATCGTGGCGCACTTTGAACTCTAAACTTTGAACTCATTTTACCGCTATCACCGAAATCTCCACGTTCACATCCTTCGGCAGTTTCGCCACCTGCACCGTTTCGCGGGCGGGCGGCTCGCTCTCGAAGTAAGAGCCATACACCTCATTAACTGGTGCGAAGTCGTCCATGTTTTTTAAAAAAATGCTGGACTTGACGATGTGGGCGTAGTTCAGCCCGGCGGCGGTAAGGATATGGCCGATGTTTTCCATCACCTGTTTGGCTTCCGTCTTTACCTCCCCGCCCTGCGACTCTTCGAAGGCGATTTGGCCCGAAACGTAAAGCGTGTCGTTGACCATGACGGCCTGGCTGTACGGCCCGATGGGTGCGGGGGCTTTTTCGGAGAATATAATCTTTTTAGGCATAATTTTAGTTGTTGTTTTCCTGACTGTCTTCGGCTACGCTCAGACTGACAGGGAGAATCCAACTGTCATCCTGAGCGTACCGGGCTGGCGTACCAGCCGAAGGACAAAACTACGAATTATGCTCCCCGCCCTAGTTATTTTTGTAAAAAACCCCATCGAAGGGAAAGTCAAAACCCGCATCGCCAAAACCGTCGGCCACGCTAAAGCCGTGGAAATCTACCGTGAACTGCTGCAATACACCCACGACGTGGCCGAAACGCTGCCCGCGGCCGACTATGCCAAAACAGTCTATTACGGCGATTTTATCAACGACGACGACCTCTGGAACGACTGGCAAAAAGCGCTACAACCGCAGGACGGCGACCTCGGCGACCGCATGAAGCAGGCTTTCCGCGAGCAGTTCGCACTCGGGGCCGCCCGCGTCGTCATCATCGGCAGCGACTGCCTGGATTTGAAACCTCACCACTTGCAGGAGGCTTTCCAGCAGCTTCAACAGCATGACGTAGTCCTTGGTCCATCGACCGATGGGGGTTATTATTTATTGGGTATGAATTTTTTACACGAACCCATTTTTGACGATATGCCGTGGAGCCAACCGGAACTCATGGAGAAAACCAGGGCGGTTTTGGCACAAAACAACATCACCTACGCCCGGCTTGAATCCCTCACCGACATCGACGAATGGGAAGACTACAATAAGTAGCACACAATTTTAACATATATTTGTATTGTATTATAAAAGTCCCGTAATTCGGCCTTTGATATAACACAACTACCATATCTTAACAACCGCTTTCCGACATTACCCGCCCACTCCCCTCTCATCCAACCTGAAAACTTTCAATTACGATGTCAACGCAGCTAACCATAAAACGCAAAACCATCGAAAAAGCGATCGAGATCGCCGCTTCCAGGAAGAAAGTGTGGGAAATACTGACCGACGACCGCTTTACCCCGCGCTGGTACGGCGAGTTCAGCCTGGGTGCCAAGCCCGAAACTACCTGGGAGGAAGGTAGTAAAGTGCTGTTCACCGACCTGAGCGGCGGTGGTTTGGTGGGGGAAGTTCTGGTGAACGAGCCGCTAAATATGCTTTCAGTCGAGTACCAGGGCGTGGTCTTCGGCGGTGAAGAAGATTATAGCAGCGAAGACGCTATGAGCGTAAAGGGTGGAGAGGAAACCTACCTGCTTGCCGACAAAGAAGGCCAAACGGAGTTTAGCGTGAAAGCGGATATCCTCCCGGAATACTTCGATTCTATGTCCTCGGC
>JBBSKK010000512.1:0-3136 GCA_038256395.1 Cytophagales bacterium
AAAGAACTGGACGAACTCTTCCGTAAATCCGACGAAGAGTTTGAACCGACCTACCAGCCCAGTGACTGGCAAGACCTGCGCCGCCGCCTCGACAAGGCCGACGGAGTGACGGGTGGCGGTTGGCTGAAAAGCGCCGCCCCTTGGCTGGCGGGTGTGTTGCTGCTGTTGGGGGGTGCGGGAATCTATTATTTTGGGGTCGGGGCCAACCCATCAGGTATCGGTGAAAGCCCTGCGATTTCCCCGACGACCAAAGTACTTCATATAGATGAGGATACTACGGCAACAACTTCCGAAGCGGTCGGCCCACAAGCGAAGGCGCTGCCTGGTTCCGGTCCAAAAGATAACCCGCGGGAGAGAAATAAACCCAAGTCAATCGACCTGGATAAAGAAGAGAACCGCCGCGTGAAGCCGCGACAAGCACCCGAAGAGGCCGTATCGGCACAGTCACATAAAACTAGCAAAAATCTAAAAGAATTGCCCCGGAACCCGGCGAGCGTAAGCGGAGTGCGCAAACAAACTGACCCAGTTAGGGAAAGGGGGAATGGGGCAATTCTTTTACCCAAAGAAGACAAGGCAGTCCAGCGAATAGTGACCAATAATGTTGTAAAGAATTCAGAATCCCAGCTTCCTGTCCAAAAATCTGAACTTTCGACCCAAGAGGTTGGCCGGAATCCAATACCTTTGGGTGCCTCAATTCAAACCGTTGCTGATGCTCAGCCCCGAAGCCAACTACCCGCCCTAAGTGCGCTTCCTTTGCACGTATCGCGGTTAGGGAATAAGGAGCTTCCATATCCTGCGGTCATCTACTCAGACCCCGCCCGCAGCGCTGCACCAACACCCAAAAGGACCGAAGTCAATGTGCCTAAGTGGTCAGTGAGGATTGGCATCTCACCGGATATCAGCATGGTGAAAATGTCGGAAATGATGAATTCCATGAATCCAGGACCAGCGGCCGCTCTTTTGGTAGAAGGGGGTATTGCCAAACGCTGGTCGCTGCAGACAGGAATCATCCGAAGTTTAAAAAACTACCATGCCCCTGGCAGCGAATATTATTGGTCGTGGGCCTACAAGCAGCCGCAGGGACCAAGCAGCATAGATGGTAGCTGCACGGTATTCGAAGTACCTTTGAACATTCGCTTCGATATCAGCCAACGGCCCTTGTCGCGCTGGTTTGCAGGAATGGGGGCTTCGTCTTACAAGATGCAAAAGGAAAAATATACGTACGATTACGATACCTACGTGCTTAATGCCATGCCCGGCTGGGAGAGCAAAACCCCATCGAGCTGGAACTTATTCAGTCACGCTAACGCATCGGTGGGCTACGAGCGATTCATTTCGAAGCGCCTGTCGGTGGTGGCAGAGCCATACGTCCGAATCCCCCTGCGTGGCGTAGGTATCGGTAAGGTTAATCTTTATTCGACCGGAATTTGGTTCTCTGCGCGTTACACGCCCGTTTTCAGGAAGTGAAACGAGTGAATAGGCAAGATTTTAAACTCATCTTTTTATTAATAATTAAATCTTCAAACTTATGGAAACAAAGGAACAAGGTACATTGAAGCGGGGCGAGTTTTTGCGTAGTCTGGGCCTGAGTACCTCGGCCCTGATGGCTTTTTACTGCATGGGAACCACGCTCAGCTCGTGCAGTACCAAAGACGACGACCCGACCCCGACAACTCCAACCACACCGACTACCCCCGGTGGGACAGCCGCCGTGACGGGAACGACCACGGGCGGTAGCATCAATTTCAACGTCGATCTGACCTCGACCGACTACAAAAAACTGAAAACGACCGGAGGATTTGCCATTATCGGCGATACAATCGTCATTGCCACAGGCAGCGATAAATTCGTGGCATTGTCAAAAGCCTGCACCCATCAGGGAACTACGGTCAACTACCGATCGGCTAGTTCCGATATTTTGTGTCCCAATCACGGTTCGCAGTTCAAGCTGGATGGTTCGGTGCAAAAAGGCCCGGCCGCCTCTCCATTGACCGTTTTCAAAACCACGCTAAGTGCTAACAGTAACTCACTCAACGTAAAAGCTTGATCCTGTTCAAAATGCGGCACCTTCGCCTGGTTTTCTGTCTGGTAGCCATTCCGCTGTTTGCAACGGCGCAGGATGATTTATTGGGTCAACTGGAAGCACAGTCTAACGCTCAGCCCCTTCCGGTGGTCGCGACTTTCAAGTCCACGCGGATCATCAACGGGCAGTCGGTCGAGACCGTCAAGCGCAATCACCTCGATTTCCGCATTTCGCACCGCTTCGGGCGGCTCAATTCGGGGGCTTACGAGCTTTTTGGGTTGGATCAGGCCGTCATGCGGCTGGGCTTCGAGTACGGCCTGACCGACGATTTGATGATCGGCGTGGGCCGCAGCGGCGAACAGAAAGCCTACGATTTTTTTGGAAAATACAAACTCCTGCGGCAAACGCCTGGTCGGGTGCCTGTGTCCGTGACGCTGTTCGGCAGCACGGTCATTCGCACCCAAAAATCTTTCGTGCCGGGCGAAACTTTCAGCTTTCGGGATAAACTTACTTATACCGGGCAAGTACTCGTGGCGAGGAAAGTCAGCGAGAGCCTTTCGCTGCAACTTTCCCCGACCTACCTCTACCGCAACAAACCCGAACTCGATGGAGACGAACGTTTGCTTTTGGCTCTGGGCGTAGGCGGAAGGTTGAAAGTGAGCCGCCGCGTGTCTATCAACGCGGAGTATTTTTACGCTTTTCGCGAAAAAAATAACGACTTACCCTACCACAACTCGCTCGCCCTGGGTGTGGACATCGAGACGGGCGGCCACGTTTTTCAACTGCACTTTACCAACTCGCTGGGCATGATCGAGAAGCAGTTCATCGGCGAAACGACGGGTGCCTGGGATCAGGGCGATGTTCACTACGGATTCAATATTTCGCGGACATTCAGTTTTAACAAAAAGAAAAACCCCGTTGTCAATTAATCACTTCAAAATATTCTGGCTGGCGCTTGGGCTGATTTTCATTTCCCCGAAAATCTCGGCGCAGAGCAAACGCTACGCCACTACTTCCGGGCAAACGTCCTTCCATTCCAGCACGCCCGCCGAGGACATTAATGCCGTCAATAAAAAAACGCAGGTACTGCTCGACGTCACAACCGGACAAATG
>JBBSKK010000513.1:0-3136 GCA_038256395.1 Cytophagales bacterium
ATACTCGCCCTGCTCGGTGGGCGTCCCCGAAAATTCGTTTAGCGAAAAGTTGATCCAGGTGGGAAGTGCCTGCACCGTAATCAGCGAAATGTAGCCGTCACTGTCACCGAAAATATCGGCGGGCAGCGTATAGCGGAACGGTTCGTTTACCTTGGTGAACTTTACGGGGATTGTTCTTTGAACGTAAGGCGGATTGTTCAAAAATTGCGGCTCGACTACCTGAATCGTGAAGAAGGTTTCCACAAAGGCGTTCAAATCGTCGTAGGCTTTCAGGGCGATGCGGTATTCTTCGACTTTGGTGGGAAAACCTTTGAATTGGCCGTCCTGAAAAGCGAGCCAGCCAGGAAGGTTACCTACCTCGACGCGGGTCACGCTGCCGTCGGCGTCGGCAAAAAGATCCTTGGGAAGCGTGAACTCGAAAGGTTTGTTGATTGCCGCCGTGACGGTCGCCAGGCTTTTCTTGACGGTGGGCGGCTTGTTGGCGTTCTCGCGCGTGTCCACCCGAATGGTGAAGTAGGCGTCGGTGGCACCGCCTTCGTCGTCGATGCCACGCACCAGCAGCCGCGAGTCGCCCAGGGCGGTGGGCTTGCCGATGAGTTGCCCGTTTTCGTAGCGCAGCCAGGGCGGCAGGTTGGAGATTTCCATCCTGACTACGGTTCCGTCGCGATCGGCGAAGGTGTCGGTGGGAAGCTTATAAGTAAAGTCGCGCGTCACGGCAATGATCTGCATCGGCACGGGGTTCAGCAGGTAGGGCGCGGCGTTCTCAGCGGCCTTCCAGTATTCGTTCTGCAAAAGATCCTCGATGAGAATCACACTAACCGGGCGAGGGCTGCCGCTGCCCCTGGCTTTCTGCTTCCAGGCGGCGTAGGCCAGGTCTTCCACGCTCTTATCCACCGCCCGCGACAGGCGGTAAGAAACCGTGTCGGCGGTCACGATCGGCGTCATGGGCCGGGAATTCCACTTGGCCGCCGAATTTTTAATCACGTCGCGCATCGCCGCCACGTGGCCCGGCGTGGACAGCACAAAAACCACCATCTTGGCCCCGCTTTCAAAGCATTCGTCGATATGCTCGTAAAATTCGCTGCTGGGTAGATAATCGGCATAGAAGACCTCGTTCATCACCCATTGGTCGGGCCTCATATTGCTGCGGATCAAGTCCATTGTCCAGCGGTGGTCGTAGCGCGCGTCGTCGTGTATTTTCACGCCGTCGGTTTTCTCGCCCAGGTCGTGAAAAGCCAGCGTCCCCCGCACGCCGCTTATCTGGTCAGACACGGCCCCAAACTCAGTAATGTAAGCAATGGCGCCGTCCACATCCTTGACGGCCCGAATCATGCGGTCGTTGAATTGCTTAAGCGCGAGGTGGCGGTAGATGTACCAGTCTTTGCCCCGGCGTCCGAAGAAGGATTCTCTCGGTTCCCAGGGAGTGGCGGGCGGCGTAATCTCTTCGAAGGTCTTATACTCGCCCCCCCAGAGCAGGTTCAGGCGAATGATTTTCTTGTATTTCTCCTGCAGCCACAGCCGGAACCCCTTTTTATAAAAATCGGAATAGTCGAAGATCGTGGGATAGTTGGCGATGAACTCGGCGGCGGGCGGGATGTTATCCATGTGATAGCCCGCCTCTTGGGTGGGCGTGGTGACGACCGACAGAAATAGAAGCTTGTTGTCTTTTTGCAAATACTTATACCGCTCCGTCACCTGCTTCGCAAAATCGGCGGCCAGCTCCACCGTGGGCTGGTGCAGGTAGCTGAACGAGGTGGCGTCGTAGATGCCGCGCATGGGATTCTGCTTGTGATCCTTCATGGCTTCGGCTTCGGTCCAAAACCCCTTGATTAGGTTGCCGTTGCGACCCACCATCACCCGAATACCCACTTTCAACCCGAGTTGCGTGGCGAGTTGGATTTCGCTGTCGTAGCGGTACCAGTCGCCAGGCCCCGTGGGAGAGTGCTTATATACTTTATCCCAGTGTATGGTGAGCAGCAGCGAGTTCACCCCCGCTTCGGCAGCCTGCTGGATCACTGGCAGCTCGAAGTCCTTTTCTTGCGAGAGGTTCAGGAGCATCAAGGAAAAATAGCGCTGAGTGTTGCCCGGTGCCAGCGGTGCCTGGGCTGAAAGCTGACTAGCAAACAACAAGAGCATAGCCAGCACCGTGAATAGCCAAAGGCTTCTCCTCCTGTCTGAGGTTTTCAATTGATTTTTTTTCATTTTTTTTCTAATAGCTGACAAAAGTAACCCCCAGTTTTCGCGTGGCTTTTTTAACAACCAGAACCTGGATTTAGAAATGAAACGCAGTAAGGCCGTTTTTGTGTGAAAATGAATCAACTTTCACTCAAAAAGTGGCCACGCCTCCAAGCCGGAAAGTGCTACAGGATTTCGTCGATCATCGCCGTCCACTTCCGGCAGCCGTTCTCCACGTTGAATTCAGCAGCACGTTCCCTGCTTTTGGCAGCGTCCACCTCCACTTGGCCATCCATGATCCGGCGCATGGCGGTAACCATCTGACGCACACTGATGTCGTCGGTTACCAACCCCATTCCTTCCTGTAAGAATTCGGAAACGCCCCCTGAAGGAAAGGAAACGATCGGTTTGTCCAGCAGGGCCGCTTCGATCATCACCAACGGGAACGGGTCTTGACGGGAGGTAAGCATAAACCCATCGCCCGCGTTGAGATAGTGGGTGTAATCCTCCTTCTTTTTACCCACTAAGTGTATTCGGGTCTTCGACTTGATGCGTGTGCAACGCTGTTCGGTGTAGTACACCAGGCCGTCGTCTATCCGCCCCCCCACCCAGATCAAATGCACATGAGGATCGTCTAATGCCTCCGCAAGGTCGGGCAGCAGGTCGAAGCCCTTGCGTTCGGAGGTCATGCCCGAGCCAATCCACACAAAATCGTCCGGCGAAATCCCGAGTTCCTGTCGAATCCGGGCAGTACGAGCCGGATCGGCATGGAGCTTTTGCGGATCGATAAACTCATACAGCAGGGCCACTCTTTCGCCCCCGGCCTGCCGGATGGCTTCGCTGGTTACCTGGGAACAACCAACCAGCGTATGCGAATAAGTGACGATGTTTTTCATGTCATCGGCGTCGATGTAGCGGTAGGTCAGTGGCAGTTCGTGAAAGTGCGTCACTAGTTTAATCG
>JBBSKK010000514.1:0-3134 GCA_038256395.1 Cytophagales bacterium
AACGCCAGATTTTTATGCTAAATGTGGAAACCTTCAATGAGTGGAGAGTTGAAACCGGGTCGCCGGTGCGATTGAGAATTGAGAGTTATTTTAGATTCTAGTTTTTTGGCAAAATTAAGGCCGCAGGCACCTAAAACCTAATGCCTGCTGTGAGACGTTCGGTTGAACACGAGTTGGCGCAACGACCTTCTAGCTCCACTTCACATCCAAAGCCTTTGCATCGGCGACCAGCTCCTTTACCTTTTGCTCGTCGTCCTTGCGGCAGATTAATAGCACGCCGTCGTACTCGGCCACGATGAAACCTTCCAAACCGTTGACGACTACCAGCTTGTCTTTTGGCGTTTTGATGATGCAATCGCTGGTGTCGCGCAGTAAGACGTTGCCTTCGACCACGTTTTCGTTTTCGTCTTTCTCCGAAATCTCGTAAAGCGATTTCCAGGTACCCAGGTCCGACCAGCCGAAACTGCTCAGTACCACGTGGACGTTGTCGGCCTTTTCCATGATGCCGTTGTCGATCGAGATACTGCCGCAGTGGGAGTATATTTTATTGATGTAAGGAATCTCGTCGGGCGTGAAATAGTGCGCTTCGCCGTCCTCGAAAAGTTCGGCCATCTCCGGCAGATGTTTCTTGACAGCCCTCTTGAGCGTCTGCACGTTCCAGACAAAAATCCCGGCGTTCCAGACAAAATCCCCGCTTTCCAAAAACTGCTCGGCCAGTTCGAGGTGGGGTTTTTCGGTGAAGGTTTTTACCTTTTTCACCGTCATTTTGTCGGGAATGTACTGGATATAACCATAGCCCGTGTCGGGGCGAGTCGGCTGAATGCCCAGCGTCACCAACACGTCGCTGAGGCGGGTCGCGCCCAGGGCCACGCGGATGGTGTTGCGGAAAGCTTCTTCTTGTAGTATGATATGGTCGGCGGGCGCCACGACGATGTTGGCCTCGGGGTTGCGGGTCCCAATTTTATAGCTGGCGTAGGCAATGCAGGGGGCTGTATTGCGGCGGTGCGGCTCGCGCAGGATTTGGTCGTCGGTCAGGAACGGGAGTTGCTCCCTAACCAAATCTTTATACTCATGGCTGGTGACGACGTAAATATTCTCCCTGGGACAGATGCCCTCGAATCGGTCGGCGGTTTGCTGCAGTAGCGATCTTCCGGTACCCAGCACGTCGTGGAACTGCTTGGGGAAATTGGTACGGCTGAAAGGCCAGAAGCGGGTTCCGACTCCGCCGGCCATGATAATGACATAAGTATTTTGCATGAAGGTGCTGGGTATGTGGATTATTTGGACTCAATAAAGAGATAAATTGTGATTTTTTAATAATATCAAGAAAAAATTGCAGATAGGTGTTACTATTCCCTAATTTTACGTTCAAATTAAAACAAAAAACATCAGCCCATTACATGAATATGAACAAACTATTTACAAAAAACACACGGATCGCTACCACACTGCTGTTCGTGCTTACCCTCGGTTCACTGGCTTTCGGCCAGGACCGGACCACTAAGGTAGCCGGAAAAGTAACGGACGCCACCACCAAAGACGGCCTGATCGGCGTTAGCGTCCAGGTAAAAGGAAAGGTGATCGGAACGATCACCGACGGCGACGGAAAATTTGAATTCAATACTAATACTGCGCCACCGTTTACGCTGGTCATTACGTCGGTGGGTTACGAAACTCAGGAAGTGGCCGTGAGCGGCAACCAGACCAACATCGCCGTCAGCCTGGCCGAGCAAGCCATCATGGGGCAAACTGTAATCGTGTCGGCCTCGCGGGTGGAGGAGAGTATCTTGGAGTCGCCAGTAGCGGTGGAGCGCATGGACATCCGGGCCATCCAGAACACGCCCGCCGCCAGCTTCTACGACGGACTGGCCAATCTCAAGGGTATCGACCTGACCACACAGGGACTTTTGTTTAAGTCCATCAACATGCGCGGCTTCGGTGCGACGGGCAACCCCCGCACCGTACAGATGATCGACGGCATGGATAACTCCGCGCCGGGCCTCAACTTCCCGATCGACAACATCGTGGGCATTCCCGAGCTGGATCTGGAAAGCGTGGACGTGCTGCCGGGCGCGGCTTCGGCCCTGTACGGTCCCAATGCTATCAACGGCTTGGTGCTGATGAACAGCAAAAGCCCCTTCCTATACCAGGGACTAAGCGCTCAGGTCAAGACGGGCGTGATGAGCGCCAGTAACCGCGACGTGGTGACCACGCCCTTTTACGATGGCAGTATCCGCTACGCCAAGGCTTTCAACAATAAATTTGCCTTCAAAGTCAACCTCTCCTACATCAAGGCGCAGGACTGGCAGGCCACCAACTACACCAACCTCAACGTGGGCGGCGTGCAGGACGGCACACGCGGCGCGGGCGTGGACAACGACTACGACGGCCAAAATATCTACGGCGACGAGGTGCAGGCCAATCTGCGTACGGTAGGACAATTGGGCAAACTGTCCCCGCAACTTCTTGCGCTTGTGCCCAATGTCAACGTGAGCCGCACGGGCTATTACGAAAGGGATCTGGTAGACTACAACACCAAATCTTTTAAATCCAACGTGGCGCTACATTACCGCATCAACGATAAGATCGAGGCCGTGGCACAGGTCAATTACGGCTCAGGTACTACGGTGTACACAGGGACAGGCCGCTACTCGCTGCGGAATTTCAATATCACCCAGGGAAAACTCGAATTACGTGGCGACAACTTCACCCTACGCGCGTATACCACGCAGGAACGCTCGGGCGGCTCGTACCTAGCCGGACTGGCCGCTATTTCCATGCTCAACGAAGCCTTACCTCACGAAAAATGGTTCGGAGATTATCTTAAAGGATTCCTAGGGGCTAGGCAAACTGGACTAAGTCAGGAGCAAGCCTTCATCGCGGCCCGTAATGTCGCTGATCAAAACCTGCCGAAACCCGGATCCGAAGCTTTCAATAAGTCTTTTGATAAATGGCGCAGCACCCCCATCTCGCAGGGCGGCAGCAACTTTACGGACAAAACCAACCTGTACCACGCCGAAGGTTTGTATAATTTCAAGAACCAGATCAAAGTCGTGGATCTGCTGGTGGGGGCCAACGTGCGGCAGTACCAGTTGCGCTCCAACGGCACACTGTTTGCCGATACCAAGGATGGC
>JBBSKK010000515.1:0-3130 GCA_038256395.1 Cytophagales bacterium
ACCGTTTTTACTGTTAATAACGTTTCGTCCAACACTTGGTACATTGTTCAGACAAATGAACCTAGTGGGTCATTATCATGGAATCCCAACGACCCCTATGTCAATGGATATATTAGCGGCTCTTATGAGTACCGATTTAACTTGAATTCAGGACAAACTCTTATGTTTAATCCTGTGACAGCATCAAACAACTGTGGAACATCTACGCGTAACCCCACCTTCACAACTTCATCTCCTTATCGGGTGGCACCCAATCCCATAACCACCAAGTTTCAGGTAGAGTTTGAGTATGTAGATTATTTGGAGGCTTTGCCAGAGCAACTAGACTTGTATTCCGAAATATCAACTAAGGTAATCCGCACTGTCAAAGTGAGGAAAGTTTTTGAAAACAAATCTTTTAAAAACAACAACGCCATCGAATTCGACGTGAAGGACCTGCCACGCGGTATTTATTACCTCCATGTTATAGATTCAAAAAGAGATGAGGGTGAAAAGGTGAAGTCAATTAGATTGTTACTCGAATAAAAGACCATTTGAATAACCCGAGACGAGAACACCGTACTGCCGCCCTGATTCCCACAGAATAGCGTGGTAGCGCGGTGTTTGATTACATGAAATAACGATAAATAGGGAAAATAGTGTAAGCTTGTAAATATCATATATTTATACCTCGATAAGCATTGCCCCGTAAGAATAGCCACCTCCAAAAACCGTAACGACCAGCCGTTCGCCTTTTTTGAACCGCTCCATGTTTTCAGAAAGCGCGATGGCGCAGCCCACACAGCCCGTGTTGCCCAGCCGCTGAATGTTGGCCAGCAGTTTTTCCTCCGGAATACCCATTGTATTGATCACGTTCAGGCTGATGCGGTGGTTGGCCTGGTGCGGAATGAGGTAGTCGATGTCGGCAATGCCCAGCCCGCAGGCTTCCAGCACCTGCTGGCTTACTTTGGGCATATAGGTGCAGGCATTCTGGAATACGTCGCGCCCGAAGGGCATCACCACGCCGCGCTCGTTGGGCCGCAACACCACAGCCTCCACGGCTTTGCCGCTGGTGGCCGCACCCCCCGTGATGATTTTACGGATAAAAAGGTCGGAGTCAGTCTGACGGTCTTTCGAGATCAGCAGGGCCGAAGCACCGTCGCCCCACAGGTGGCCCGACATGGTGTCTTTCTCGTTGTTGTAGGCGGTATTATGATCCGAAACTACCACCAGAGCGCGCGAGGCTTTCTTCATGGCAAAATAGCCTTCTACCATCTCGATAGCGTTGAGCAGTGACGAGCAGGCCGAAGACACCGAGACAACCGGAATGTCGGGTATCTCCAGGTGGTGTTGCACGGCGTGCGCCAGCGTCACGATGGTATCGTAGGGGGTATAGGTTGCGCCGACGATCAGGTCGATTTCGTTTTTGCTGTAAGGGATATTCTCCAGCAACGCTTCTACGGCCGCAATCGCCATTGTGTTGGTATTCTCGCCTTCGCCCGCTTTGCGGCGCTCTCGGATGCCCGTCCGTTCCACGATCCACTCGCTGGAAAGATCGTTTAATTTGGTGAAGTATTCATTATCCACCACTTCGGTCGGCAGGTAATGGCTAATCCGGTTGATATACATGATTTGTGGATGATAGGAAAGGGGTATTTCAGGAATAGTCCGAAAGTTAAATCTTTCGTAGAAAACGTGGTACTGAATATTTGAACAATTCAACATTGTGTTCAAATATTTATGCCAAAACTAAAAAAAGAACTTTTGGTTCGGACTCACGTGAGGTAAAATGAAGAAACCCCGCAAAAGTTGCGGGGTATTCCTGTTTTTCAAAAAATGACGGGAAAATTATTCAGAAATCTCAGATTTTTCGGGTTCTTCCGATGTTTCGCTAGCTTCGGTAGGCACGCCCTCCTCCGGTGCTTCACCTTCCCCGGCTGATTTGCTTTCTGTGGAAACCACGATCGTCTGCTTCGGAGGAGACGAGGGTACGAATTCATTCGGAAAGTGCGCCGAAAGAGTGTTGTACCACTGAACAATTTTCTTGATGTCGGACACGTACACGCGGCTGCGGTCGAATTCGGGTAGCACGGCGTCCAGAAACTCCACCAAATCCTTGTCTGAAGCTTGCTTCAGGTCGATATCCACCCGCTCGCCGTGCTTTTTTCTGATTTTTAAAAAAACGTCGGACAGCGGAATCGAGTCCTGATTTCCCTCAGTGAAGATGGACACATCTTTCAGCACCGACACACGGGCCGACGCGCCGATCATGGTTTTCTCGCCCTTGCCATCCAGGCTTTCAACGATCACGCCCGCGCGGCTGGGTTTCAAAATTCGGTACAGGCCACCTTTGCCCGATACATTCGCTATTTCCTTTAATATTTCCATATTGGATTTTAACTCTTAAAACACAAAAACTGATTTCTTCCCAGCAAAAACGCCGCAAAGGTAAAAATTATTTAGTTGCCAAACGTCTCGCTGTACGTTTGTATTACTTCCAGCAGCGGCTCGCGGCCATCGCCTTTCTCGGCGGAGGTCAGGAACGACAGCGGCAATTCTTCCCAGCTTTCGAGCAGTTTCTGCTTGTAGCGGGCAATTTGTTCATCCAGTTCCGATTTTTTGACCTTGTCGGCCTTGGTGAACACGATGTGGAACGGAACGCCTTCCTCGCCCAGTTGCTCCATGAATTCCAGATCGATTTTCTGGGGGTCGTGGCGGCTGTCCACCAGCACGAAAGTGCAGACGAGGTTGGGGCGGTAGCGCAGATAATCGTAAATCATGCCTTCCCACTTCATGCGTTCCGTCTTAGCGATTTTGGCGTAGCCGTAGCCAGGCAAATCCACCAAATACCAGGCGTCGTTGATCAGGAAATGGTTGATGAGCTGCGTTTTGCCGGGCGTTCCCGAGGTTTTGGCCAAAGACTTCCGTTGCGTGAGCATATTGATGAGCGACGATTTGCCCACGTTGGAGCGCCCGATGAAGGCGAACTCCGGCAGGTTGGGCGCGGGACATTCCTGGTAGTCCACGTTGCTGACGACGTATTCGGCTTGCTGGATAATCATGGCTTTGGCGATATTTTGAAAGCGCAAAGGTAAGGAAAAAGACCCGCCGCGAAACGAAACTCCTGTATCTGTGCGTTAAGTAGGCGAAT
>JBBSKK010000516.1:0-3121 GCA_038256395.1 Cytophagales bacterium
CAACCTGGTGCAACCAAGGGGTACCATCGAGGATGGTTCCACCCCGTCAACCCTCACGCTCGACCCGCTCACGGGTGATTTGGTTTGGGATGCGCCGGGAAGTCCGGGCTTTTACAATGTGGCCTTCGTCGTTGAAGAATGGCGCAACGGCGTCCTGATTGGCGAAGTCGTCCGCGATATGCAGATTATCGTCATCGACAGCCCCAATGACCGCCCGAAGCTTGCCGCCATCCCCGACCTCTGCGTAGAAGCCGGGACGCTCGTGCAGCAAAGCATCACGGCCACCGACAAAAACGGCGACCTGCTGACGCTTACCTCCAACGGCGGGGTCTATTTGCCCGAACTAGTGGCGGCGCAAAACGCCCAATTCACCCAAACTACCCCAAACGATCCTGGACAGGCCCGTGGCGTTTTCCGCTGGCAGACGGGCTGCGACCACATCCGGTTGGAACCCTACGACGTGCTGTTCAAAGTCGAGGACGGCCCCGCGCCCAATCGACCCAATCCCGGACTTTTTCGCAAGTTAGTGGACATCAGGACGTTCAAAATCCGCGTCTATGGCCCCAAGCCGCAGAACCTGCGAACCGAACCCGTGGCCGACGCGGAGGGTCGCGCTTTCCGGCTGACGTGGAGCAGTTACCGCTGCCAGGTGCCGGGGGCGCAAATCGCCATTTACCGCAAAGTGGGTTGTGCCGATTTCGACGCCGGAGCCTGCCAGCCGGGGCTTCCCGTCGGGCTGGGTTATCAAGAAATTGCCCGCGTGGGCGTGGGCGAAACCTTTTACGTGGATGCTAACGCCGGTCAGGGCCTGACGCCGGGCGCCAATTACAGCTACCGCATTGTGACGTTGTTCCCACGACCAGGGGCCGCGCCCGACGAGCCGGGACGGCTGAACGGCGGCGGCAGTAGCCTGCCCTCCGTCGAATCCTGCGCCGACCTGCCGCAACTCGCCCCGCTGATTACGAACGTTACGGTGGACTCCACCAGCCAAAACCGGGGCGTGATTACCGTGCGCTGGACGCGGCCCACCGGAGCTACGACGGGCCTTGTTGCCCAATACCGCCTGCTGCGGGCCACCGGTCTGGATGGTACTGACTTTACCCGAGTCGCCACCATCAACACCACCTTCCAGCCTAACGCGGCCGACACGCTTTTCGTGGATCGTGGCCTGAATACAGAGCAAAATGTTTACCGCTACAAAATAGATTACTACGATACTACCAACGGTACCTTGGGCAAACTGGACGAGTCACAACCCGCCAGTAGCGTACGGTTGGCGCAGGTCGGCGGGGCTAATAATCAGGTGCGGCTGACGTGGACCGCGAATGTTCCCTGGAAAAATACCGGCCGCATCCACCGAGTCTATCGCGAGGAGCGGGGGCGTCCGGGCGTGTTCAACCGCATCGCCGATGTTCCGGTGCAGGGTGTGCAGTCGTTCATCTTCACCGACGACGGCACCGATCGCTACCTAGCCGATGGCACGGCCTCGCTCACGCTGTCGCCCGACTCGACCTACTGCTACAAGGTGGAAACCGTGGGTTCCTACGAAAGCGCCCGGCTGCGGAATTTAACTTTGTACAATTTCTCGCAAATCCTGTGCGCCGCTCCCGCCGATACCACGCGTCCCTGCGCTCCGCTGCTGGCGCTCGACACGCTGGACTGTAGCAAACTCTCACCCGACGCCTTTTGCAATCAGTCCAGCTTTACCAATAACCTTTCCTGGATCACTAATACGGCCAACCCCACCAACTGTAATCCCAACGTAGTGGCTTACCGCGTGTATTACGCCCGCTACGCCGACGAAAAGCCCGCTTTACTGGCTTCGGTCACGGCCCCGGTGCCGCCCGCCATGACCTACGCCCACGGCGGACTCAGCTCGTTCGCGGGCTGCTACTACGTGACGGCCGTGAACCGTTTCGGCGTGGAAAGTGCGCCCAGCAACACGGTCTGCAAGGAAAATTGCCCGCAATACGCGCTGCCCAACGTCTTCACGCCCAACAACGACGGCAAAAACGACAGCTTCACACCGCTGAACTGCCCCGAGTTTTTGGACAAAACGGAGTTCATAGTCTTCAACCGCTGGGGCGTGAAGGTCTTCGAGACAGTGGATTTGAAAATCAACTGGGATGGCCGCAGCAGCGCCGGGCAGGCCTTGCCCGCCGGGCAATATTTCTACGAAGCAAAGGTTCGCTTCCAATCAGTGCAGCGCAACGCGGAGCCGCTGGCATTCAAGGGGTGGGTGCAGTTGCTGCGGTGAAAAACGGGTTGAAAATGGAGTAAAAGCTACACTCCTAGTACCTCACGAAAAGTGTCAAAATCGATAATTGGTATCGGAGGAAACAGGCTGGGAATTCTATTGAGTTGCAAAATATCCTTATCGTCGCTCACAAGATAGTCAGCGTTAGAGGCAATGGCACAATCGACAAACTTATTGTCGTCAGGATCTCTCTCTACCAATTGCCATTTAAAGGAAGCTTCTGTTCGCTGATGGTTATTGGAAGTGAGTAAAGTTTCGATCACAATATCCGCTGCTTGTAAACTATACTCTCTTTCAATAACTTCTGCGTATTCCGTAATTATTTCATTGCTAACAACCCAAACAAATTTCTTCGCTTTCCAGGCGTCGTACAACCAACGAAACTCACTCTTTCTTGGAACGGAGCGTAGCAAACCATTGGTATCGATCACGCATTTCACTGGCTCTTTTGTCGGCGAATTTCATTCAGATACTCTGTGCGATTGCCTCTAATCCCCAAGTTTGAAATATTTTCGGGTGAAATATTTTTCTCCCTCATCACTCGATCGAGTTCTTTTTGAAGCTGCTTATCGAGAAAATCCACAAGCGTGTCTCTGAGTTCTGCAATTTCTTCCTCATCCATTTCTCGACCAAAAAGCCGAAGAATAGCTGTTTGGGCCTCATTCAGTTTTCTTTGCGGCTCTGTCATCGCTCAAATCTTTTGGGTTGTCAATTTCCAAAGATAAAAAATTATCAATTCTCAACCGCCCGGCGGCCCGGTCTCAATTCTCCGCTCTCAACTCCCCTACTCTCCTGCCATGCCGTAATAATCTGCGTCAACTGCTTGTACTCGATCAGAAAACCGTCGTGGCCGTAGAGCGAGTC
>JBBSKK010000517.1:0-3118 GCA_038256395.1 Cytophagales bacterium
ATCATCTTTTCGCGGTTGCGGCAGTCTTTTCGCAGTTGCGGGTAGTCGTCGTACACCGCTTGCAGCAGGGCGAATTCCTCCGTAAAATCCAGCGGATCTTTTTTAGGAAGATCGCTTTCGGCAGTGCTTCTGCCCGCCTCGGGCAGGAGTTCTTTTACTTTGAATGGATGTTCCGCCAGCCAAATATCGTCTTCCGAATCGACCAGTTTCCGCGAAAGTTGGACTTTGTTCCCTTGTTCATCCGCAAAGAAAGTGCCGTGCTTGCTGCCGTTGTCTTCGAGGATAAAGCTCGTGGGCGAGCAGACAAGCAGGTTTGCGTGGTTTCGGCTAATCGCGGCTTGGTTCAGGACGACCGTGTTGCTTTGGTCGCGGCCGATGGTGATGGTGGTTATTTCGGGGAGGGTTGGTGGTGAGGTCATTTTTTGGGGAGGGAATGGGAAGGCAAGTTACAGCGATGCATTGAGATTTGAAAGGTAGATTATTCGTGAAAGAAGATTGATTCATTATTGCTTGAATATTATTGTTTAGGGCGAATGAAAATAAAATTCACAGTATATTGTGAAAAAGCATTTCAATAACCTATCTTTGACAAACGCTGTAAGAAACGAATGAAAGACAAAAACCGACGAGAGCAATTACGGGAAATTCTGCAGCATGAACTTGCGGAACTCGATAGTCGTATAGTCAGCCTGCCAGCTTCGGCTGCAAATGATGAATTATACCAGCAAACCATACAAAGAGCAGTACTGATACGAGATATGCTCAAAAAACTCGGTTGAATCTTTTCAAATAGAAAGTTTATATATTATCGCTTTGAAAATTATGAAAGTAGAAGAAAAAACAGTGGAATATTTGGCTTGGGTCAAAGATTCTCCAAACGATGAAAATCGTGAGTTAAGGCGGCTGGAATTCCACAACTGGTATGATGGGTTGTCAAAAGAAGAAAAGGAAAAGGCACAGCGAGCCTTGGATCCAGAAAAAAAAGATATTCTCGACAGACTCAACAAATTAGAAGAAAGGATAAAAGCCGAATTGGCCGAACCCGACCTCACTCTCGAAAGGGCGGGCGAAGTGTACCGAATTGGCGAATGGCTTACTGTCAAAGAATATGCCAAGGAACACGGCTACAAACCTACTCGGGTCATCAACTGGATTCATCGGGGGATCATACCAGATGATTGCATCACAGTCTTTCCAGAACTTGGAAATCTGAGATTGCTCAGAAATGTGCTTTACAAAGAGGCGTAAGCAAAGAACACGTCACCCCTTCCGCCCCAGCGCGTCATACACCACGCGTTTCTCCCACAAATCCCCGCATTCTTCCAAAAACTTCAAATGCACCGGATCGGTCTGGTAGATTTCTTCCTCGATTAGATTTTTGAAAAAGCAGAGCCAGGAAATGGAATAGCCTTTCTCGATTTCGTCGCCATTGGTGCGGGCAGGGCGGCCGATGTGGGAGAATTTCACGGCGGAAATTTTGGCTAATTTCTCCAATCCTTCCAGTAGCTTGGCCTCGTCCTGCGCGTCGTTGGGGTCTTTGAGGTAAAAAAAGACGTGGTGAACGAAAAGGTCTTTTTTTCGAGTGGGTTCGGGCAGCAGCGGGGAAGTGCCGAGGGCGGCTAGTCCGGCTTTTTGCAGAAAATTTCTTCTTGACCTTGGGCTGTCCGAATCAACGCCGTTAGCCGATTCCATCACGGGTTCCACGCTGTCAGCGTTATTCGCAGCAGCGGTTTCCTCAGTAATCCACCCCTCGATCATCCCAAACACCCGCTCATTGATCAGCACCGCGCAGCCGAAGGCCCGGTTTTCGGGCAAAGCCCCGCAGGAGGCGGAGTTGCCCGAGACGTGGATGCCGACCACGCGCGGCTGGCCATAGACCATCGTCCAGACGGGCGAGCCGCTGTTGCGCTTGGTGGTCGTGAAAGGGTGCAGCACACAGCGGTCGGTGAGTTCAACGATGCCGCCCGACTCTTCCCACATCTCGAAGTCGGGGCGGTCGATGGGGTAGCCAGCGATGCGGATGGGTTGCTCCTCGGCCAGTTCAGGCTTTATGTAAAATTCTTTTTTCCAGGCGAAATGCTGGCTCGTCCAGGCGGGTAGTTCTGATTTGTTAAAAAAAATGATCCCGAAATCGTCCTTGACGTAGCAGTGAGGATTGTTGTAAGCCGGGACTTTGCGGATTTGGAAATCGGGTAGTTTTATTTCTAAAAACTCCTTCGACTTCACCTGCGAATTTTGGTGCGAGTAGATTTTGAGCCGATAGATATGTGTATCCTGCTCGTCGAGCGAATGCCCGGCGGTGACGATGACGTTTGGGGCGATGAGGAATCCGGTGGATCGGTTGACGAAAGTGACGGGCTGGTCGTCTTCGCCAATACGGTACATTTCAATTAAGCAAATACTGGCGTAAGGCGCAATTTCGGCGTTGGCGACTCGGTTGCGGGACATGGCGGGTGGTTTTGCGAAATACCGAAACGACGGTTTTCGCGTTAAAATTCAAATCAATTTAGCCCAAATACCGTACCATGTCAAGAAAAATTCTGTTGCCCCTTGTCCTGTCAGGCTTGTTTTTAGCCAGTTGCGCCCAAACCAACACCCCCAGCCGCGACACAAACCAGGAGATAGAAGTCGAGTTCAACGAGCGCCAGCTCGACAAATACGTGACCCAATACGCCGAGCAACTCGACCTGAACCGCCGCCAGAAACGCCGCATCGCGAAACTCGAAAAACGCTACGATAAGCAAAAGGACAAACTCGGCACCCTGCAATTTGGTCAAAAAAGAAATCTCCAAAAAGAAAAAGCCGAAGACCTGCTCAACATCCTAACCGACCGCCAAATCGAAAAGCTGAACGAGTTGGCAGGGAAAAAGGGAATTTTTCGGAAGGTGACGGAATGAAGGGAGTACGCCACGGATTTCCATGGTTTATGCAAACCCAGGCGTATAATTTTTTTCATATTTCTGCCCCCGATGAACAACCGAACATACCCGGTAGACCAGTTTGTTGCGCACGGCATTGAGGACGGACATTTTGTTCTTGCCCTCACCGACCTTTCTCAGGTAGTAGTCCTGTATCTCACCGCCACCGGGCGCCCGGCTTGACCTGAGTGGCGGACATA
>JBBSKK010000518.1:0-3115 GCA_038256395.1 Cytophagales bacterium
AGCGCGGTCAAAAGGAAAAAGCGCAGGATCCGATGAACCATCAAGGTACGGTGGTGCGGCTCTACGACGATGGCCGCGTGCCGAAAGACAACCCGTTCGTGGGCAACAAGAAAGGTCTGGAGGAAATTTATTCCTACGGCCACCGCAACCCGCAGGGTCTGGCTCTCGACCCCGCCTCGGGCCAAATTTGGGAACACGAACACGGCCCCCAGGGTGGCGACGAGGTGAACATCGTCAAGAGAGGGGCTAACTACGGCTGGCCCGCCATCACCTTCGGCATCGACTACGACAACAGCATCATCTCGGAAGACACCGCCCGCGCGGGAATGGAGCCGCCCGTCATTTACTGGCGTCCGTCCATCGCCCCCTGCGGTATGACCTTCGTCACCAGCCCCAAGTTCCCCGACTGGAAAGGCGACCTTTTGGTCGGTTCTTTGAAATTTAATTACGTCATGCACTGCACGGTCAAAGGCGACCATATCACCAAACAGGAAAAAATCCTCGAAGGCATCGGCCGTGTCCGCACTATTCGTGAGGGGGCCGATGGCAATATTTACGTGGTAGCTGAAAACTCGGGAAGTGTGTTCAAAATCAGCCCAATATAAAAAATAAAAAATCCAAAAAGCCCCCTCTCCATTTAAGGAGAGGGGGTTGGGGGTGAGGTTGGCGAAGTTGCCCGCTCATTCAAAATCCTCGCCCACTCCTCAAAATTCTCGTACAATTCCTTATAGGCTTTGTGATTCGCCGCATTGGGCTTAAAAATATGCCCGATCTGGGTAAAATTCATGGCGTCTGCGTAGTCTTCAATGTGTCCCAATGCCTTTAGTCCCATCAAAGCCGCACCGACCGACCCCGTCTCGACGGTATCGTTAAGGTTGACCGTGATACCAAACACGTCGGCCAGCATCTGCACCCAGGTTTTGCTCTTGGCAAAGCCGCCGTTGGCGTAAATGGCCTTGATCTTCTGGTTTTCCAGCAGCACCTTCCCAATGCTGAACAGGTTGAGTAGCGTCCCCTCCATCACGGCCCGAACGAAGTGCATCGGCGTGTGGTGGATGTCCAACCCCAGGAAGCCGCCGCGCACGGCGGAATTCCAGAGCGGCGCGCGTTCACCCAGCAGGTAGGGTAGGCACACCAATCCCTCGGAGCCAAGCGGAATTTCTGCGGCTTCCTCGAATAAATCATCGTACTCGATTTCGTCAAAAAAGTGATCTTTCAGCCACTCGAACACCACGGCACCGTTGTTGGAAGCTCCGCCGATGACGTAGGTTTCATTATCCAGAATGTAGCAGAAAGTACGCATCTGCTCGTCGGCGAATGGATTTGGGGACGAAATGCGCACGGCCCCGCTCGTGCCGATGGTCACGGCCATCGTACCCGGCACGATAGCCCCGCTGCCCAGATTGGCCAGGCAACCATCGCTCGCCCCCAGTACCAAGGGCGTCCCTTCGGGTAGCCCGAAGGCGTTGTCGGCGGGCAAATTCACGATATGGTAGGGCGACACGGGTTCGGAGAACCGCTCGGCGGTCAAGCCGAGGTAGTTCAGGGTGTAGTCGTCCCAGGCGAATTTCTCGATGTTGAACAGCCCCGTAGCCGAGGCGATGGAGTAGTCGATCAGGTATTCTCCGGTGAGTTTAAAAAAAACGTATTCCTTGATGCCGACGAAGCGGGCGGCTTTTCTGAATAGTTGCGGCTCATTATCGCGCAGCCACAGCAGCTTGCACAGCGGCGTCATGGCGTGAATGGGTGTGCCGTTAGTCCGGTACATTTTCCGACCCTCGCGCGTTTTGCGCAGGGCATCGGCCAGGTCGGCGCTGCGGTTGTCGGCCCAGATGATCGAGTTCGTCAGTGGCTTACCTTCTTCGTCCAGCGCAATGACGCTGTGCATGGCCGCGCTGAACGACAGCCCCAGCATTTCGCCCTCGGAGCGGCACTTTTTCACCACCGACTGAATGCAGTATTCCACCGCCCGCAGGATGGTCTCGGGATCCTGTTCGCTCCAGCCCGGCTGCGCGTGAATCATAGGGTACTCCTCGCTATGGTCGGCCAGGATTTCGCCTTTGAGGTCGAAAGCCACCGCTTTTATGTTCGTTGTGCCCAGGTCGGCACCGATGATGTAAGCCATGTTTTGAATGATGAATTATGAATTATGAGTTATGAGAGCGTTCTTGCAAGAAACCGCAGGGCGTCTCCTAGGAAAAAACATTTCGCATTTCCCAAGAGGAGAAACACTTCACCTGTAAGAATAAGAAAACTTACCTGCATTCCCCAAAAAAATTCATCACTCATAATTCATCGTTAGAAAAAATGCAAATAGGAATGATCGGACTTGGCAAGATGGGCTTCAATCTTGCGCAAAATTTAAAAGACCACGGCCACGAGGTGATTGGCCACGATGTCAATGAAAGTGTAGTGGACGAATTCGTCAAGATGGACGGCATATTCGGCGCCTATTCCCTGGAAGAACTTACCGAAAGGCTCACCGGGCGGCGGGTCATCTGGCTCATGGTGCCGGCGGGTACCATCACGCAAAGCGTTATAGATCAACTGATTCCACTTCTGAAAGTTGACGACATCGTGATCGACGGCGGGAATTCCAAGTATGTCGATTCTCTGCTGCACTACCAGCACTTCCAGGAAAAGGGAATCGGCTTCCTAGACTGCGGCACCAGCGGCGGCATGGAGGGTGCACGGCACGGGGCCTGCACCATGATCGGCGGCGAAGATGCGGTGTTTGCGCACTGCGAGCAGATTTTTAAAGACATTTCGGTAGATAAGGGCTACTTGCACACGGGTGCGCCCGGCAGCGGCCACTTCGTCAAGATGGTGCACAACGGCGTGGAGTACGGCATGATGCAGTCGATTGCTGAGGGCTTCGAAGTTTTGAGCAAATCTAATTTTGACCTGGACTATGAGCAGGTAGCCCGCGTGTGGGACAACGGTTCGGTGATTCGCAGTTGGCTGATGGAGCTAACCCAGCGCGCCTTCTCCAAAGATGCCAACCTGGACGGAATCATGGGCAAAATGTTTTCGTCCGGTGAAGGCAAGTGGACGTTGGAAACGGCTCTCGACCTGGGCGTGCCGACGCCCGTGATCGCCCTGTCGCTGATGATGC
>JBBSKK010000519.1:0-3101 GCA_038256395.1 Cytophagales bacterium
TCCCGTCTTTTTCACTTCTTCCGCCACGCCCTCCGCCTGCTCTTTGTCGTCGTGGTAAAGGAGGATGACCTCCGCGCCGTACTCGGCAAGTCCCAGCGCGATGCCCTTTCCTATTCCCTGACTGGCGCCTGTTACCAGGGCCGTTTTTCCCGTTAAATCGAATTGTTCTTTCAGCATGTGGATTTGAGTCGTGTTTTTGCAAAAAAACTCAAACCTAAAAAAAGCTGTGCCGGGAAAACAAAAATGCCGACCAAAGGTCGGCACGTTTGCATCTATTAGCCATGAAAAATAAACTTATTCAGCAGCCGGCGTCTCACCACCTTCGGTGTTTTCGCCAGCTTCGGCGGCTGCAGCTTCGGCCGCTTCTTCTGCTTCTTCTTCTTCGGCAGTTAAGCCACCGCCGCGCAGCGCGCGTGGTACGTCCACGGAAACCACAGGAACTGGTTTCTGGGAGAGGATGGTAAAACCTTTCTCGGCAATGGCCGACACCTTCATGGATTTACCCAGTTCCAGGGTGCTGACATTCAGTTCGATATAGTCGGGAATGTCGCCCGCCATGCCTTGCACCCGCAATTTACGCAATTTTTGGTTAAGTTTCCCACCATTCGTCACGCCTTTTGCGACGCCGACCAATTTAATGGGGACATCCACCTTCACTTCCTTGCCGGGGAGAATCTCCAGAAAGTCGGCGTGGAGCAGGGAATCGTTGACGGGATGGAACTGCGTTTCCTGCAAAACGGCCTGGTATTCGTCGCCCTCGATGTTTAGAGTCACCTCGAAAACATCGCCCGAGGTCAATAGTTCGCGGAACAGCATGTTCGGCGCGTAAAAATGGTGCTGGGCGTCGCCGCCGTATAGCACACCCGGCACGTAGCCTTCGGCCCGCAGGTCCTGGGAATGCTTTCTACCGAGATTCGCTCTTCGATACCCTACAATCTCTAACTTTTTCATACTTGATTTTTAAAAAAAATGAACTAAAATTTACTGGTTATTTAAGAAAAGAGAACTAACAGATTCGTGGTCGCGGATGCGCCCGATAGCCTTGGCAAACAAGGGCGCAACCGATATTACTTTTACTTTACCGCCTTCCTGACGCAAGGGCATGGTGTCGGTCACAATCAACTCTTCGAGGGGGGAATTCTCGATATTTTTGAAGGCCTTGCCCGACATCAGCGCGTGGGTACACACCGCCCGGACGGACTTCGCGCCTTTTTCTAAAATGATTTCAGCGGCTTTACAAAGCGTACCGCCCGTATCGATCATATCGTCGAAAAGCACCACATTGGCCCCTTCCACGTCGCCGATAACCTGCATGGAAGCCACTTCGTTGGCTCGCTTGCGGAACTTGTCGCAAATAACCATGTCGGCGTTAAGGAACTTAGCGAAGTTCCTGACCCGGGCCGCGCCACCCACATCGGGGGAGGCGATCAACAGATTGTCTAGTTTCAGCGATTCGACGTAAGGGACGAATACGGAATTAGCTTCCAGATTGTCCACCGGAAAATCGAAGAAACCCTGGATTTGTCCCGCGTGCAGGTCGATGGTCATCAGGCGGTCGGCTCCCGAAGCGGTCAATAGATTGGCGATGAGCTTGGCGGCAATCGACACGCGCGGCTTGTCCTTGCGATCTTGCCGGGCGTAGCCAAAATAGGGGATAACCAACGTCACGTTGTGTGCCGAGGCCCGCCGGGCAGCGTCGACCATAAGCAACAATTCCAGCAGGTTATCGCCCGGAGGTGGCGTGGATTGAATGAGGAACACGTCGCAGCCTCTAACCGACTCGTCGTAGGCCGGGGAAATTTCCCCGTCGCTGAACTGGCGGCAGGTGTAGCCGCCCAGGGGACGACCGTATTCCTTGGCAATCTGCTCGGCGAGGTGCGTAGAATAGGTTCCGGAAAAGATCTTAACGGTATTGATAGCAGCCATGAAATCAAAAAGTTGCGCAAAAGTAGGGAAAAAAGCTCGGCTTTCGGCGACCAGCGGCCGGCTTTCGGCTTTTTTATTTTGTAATGGCCTGTTTTATAAAAAATTAGAGCCGTACTCTTGGAAAGACTCAAATTTATTTTGGTCGCAATACTCTGCGGTAAGCCACCCCCGGACCCCCACCCAACATCAGCAATGCAGATACAACCCCGACCAATCCGCCGATTAAAATGTCCAGCGGGTAATGAACGCCCACGTAGATTCGGCTATACGAATAAAGGAACGCCCAGAGAAACAGCCAACCAACGAGTTTTAAATTTTTAGTCGGTAACAAATTGACAATCATGGCAATGCCAAATCCCGTGGCGGCATGGGAAGACACGAAGCCATACTTTCCACCGCAACCACTGACCAGATGCACCAGATTCTCGATCATTGGATCATGGCAAGGGCGGGGGCGCATGAAGTAGGGTTTGAAAAGAGTGGAAGCAATCTGGTCGGATATGATCGCTACCGCGATAATGCAAAGGATATAGCCGATGGCTTTGGTCTTGAATTGGGCGATTATTCCGTACAGCAACAGCAAATACAGCGGAATCCACGTCAGTTTGTTGGTGAAAACCATCATCACGACGTCCCAGAAGTTGTTATGATGGCCGTTGAGCCAGAGAAATATATCCTGGTCAGCGCGGATAATATGGTCTAGGGTTTCCGTCACGCGCCAAAACCAAGGGCTTGCCGCATCCGGCTGATTGTCTGTCGCGCCACGACGCGGGCCTTTTCTTCGCCTTCTTCCAATTTGGTTTCCAGGGCTTTGTGGTTATTCATGTAGTAATCGAATATCTCGCGTGGCTCCTGGAATTTTGACAAAATTACCTCATGCAGTGCCTTTTTGGCGTGGCCGTAACCATAGCCGCCGCGTTCGTAGTTACCGCGCATCTCAGAGGTTTGTTCATCGGTCGCAATGAGCGAGTATAATTGGTAGGTAATATCGCTGTCAGGATTTTTAGGATCTTCCAGCGCGGTGGAGTCGGAAAGGATTTTCTTTACGACTTTCAGCAAATCCTTTTCCCCCACAAAGATATCGATATAGTTGCCGTAGGACTTGCTCATTTTCTGGCCGTCGACGCCCGGAATGACCATCAGCCGCTCGTCGATGCGCGATTCGGGCAACACCA
>JBBSKK010000520.1:0-3095 GCA_038256395.1 Cytophagales bacterium
ATCGTGATCTCGGTCATTCCGTCGGGCAAAGTCCTTTCCTTTTTTTATTCCGACAACGGCAGGGGCTTCGACTTCGCCGAAGCCAAGAAAGGTTTGGGTATAGGCAACGTTCGGTCTAGGGTATCAGTACTGGAAGGGCAAATGGAGTGGTTCACCAAGCCGGGCGAGGGGCTGGAGGTGACGATTGAAATTCCGACTTAGGCGGTCGGCTATCGGCACGGTACGCCGCCGCGGGTCGGCTTTTGGTTGGACAAACGATGTGCTTCGATTCCCTGGGAGTTGATGGCGGTGAGGAGTAGCATTCCTTGCGGGGTTTTTAGTAGGCGGGAAGTGCGGGCGTCGCCCGCTAGGTTTAACCCACTTTGATTTTTGGGAACTGCCGTGAAATTCCCTTTTCTGTCGCCTAGCAGGAGAAGGCCGCGTGAGGCGTCCTGTCGGCCTTCGTGGACTTCGTTGGGGTAAAAATTGCCGCTCAATACCAGGTCGAGGTGCCCGTCCTGATTATAGTCATAGGGTACGATGCCGAAAATGGGGGATTGTTGGGCGATTTTGGGGAGAGCTATTTTGGTGAATTTTCCATTTCCCTGGTTCAGCAGTACTACGCTTTCCAGCGTCTGGACTTCGCTTTTGTAGGCGTCTTGCAGCTCATCTTTTGAAAAAAGATCGTCAAAAGTCATCTTGGCATAAATGCCGTAGCTCTGGAATTTTTTCCTGAACTGGATGACCTGCTGATTGATGGCGTCGCGCGGGTGCGCGGGGTACATTTTGTCGCCGAGGTAGTGGCCCATGATCGGGTCGAAATTGCCGTCATCGTTAAAATCCTTGGCTACAATGCGGATGGGGCGACTCGGGCTGGCCTGGTAAAACGAGTTAATTCCCTCGTTACCTACGATAAAGTCCTGATCGCCGTCGCCGTCCAAATCCGCCGCCGCCACACAATTCCACCAGCCCGCCGTTTGGGCGAATTGTTCCACGGCGTAGGGCGCGAAACCTTTTCCTTTTGTGTTCACAAACATTTTGATCGGCATCCACTCACCGACCAATACCAAATCGGGAAAGGCGTCACCGTTCAAGTCGGTGCTGAGCGCTTCGCAAACCATGCCCGGCTCGCTTATGGCTTTGCCCTCGTTCCCCGAAACGTCCGTGAAATGGATTGAAGTACCGTTGGAATCATTGCGCAACAAATAGCTCCGCGCGGGCAGCGGATAGCGGCCCGGTACCTGCCGCCCGGCTATGAACAAATCCTCATCGCCGTCTTGGTCGTAGTCGAAGGCCACCACCGACGACGCGCTGACGGCGAATTTAGGGAGGGCATTAGGTGCTGATTTTGTGAAATTTCCTTTGCCATTATTCAGAAACAGTTGCGGTTGGTAAGCGCCTTCGGCGGTAAGGGGCCGCTCGTTGCTGCCGTACACGACCAGCAAGTCCTGATCTCCGTCTTGGTCGGCATCCAGGAAAACCGCATTGGTAGTTTCCTTTTCGTTGGAATCCGGGAAGGCGACCGCGCGAAAATTCCCCTTGTTTTCTTGTAAATAAATTCGAGAGGTACTCCCACGGTACGCGCCCCCCACAAAAAAATCGTCTAGCCCGTCGCCGTTGGCATCGCCGACTACGATGGGAAAGCCGCTGCGGGAAAGCATTTTGTGCAACGTGGCGGTTTGTTTAAAATCGACATAATCACCTTCGCGGTGTTGGTAGTCGACGCCCGCGACGGTCGTTTCGGTGAAGAAAGATTTGCTTCGCTCTGGTGATTTTCGGTAAGGCTTTGCCTCCCGATGATCGACCGAAATTCTTTGGTTAGCTGTAAGGTCGCGCAGTAGTTGAGCGGTGCCGCCGGGCCATTCCACCAGCGCGGAATCGACTTTCGTGGCTTTTTCCAAACCAAAATGCACGATGGTTTCTACCGACGAAGCGTAGCCGCGTACGGGGTAGTTTTCCACTTGCTGTGGCTGGCCATCACTCCAAATTGTGACGCGTCCGCCCAGGCCGTCGCGGTTGGTGGCCGGGCCGTTTAGCTTAAAGTCGAGGTAGTGCGTGTCGGGTTTTTCGTTGGTTTTATTTTGAAAAATAGAGGCTTCCGCGTCGATGTTATTGACGATTAAATCCAAATCTCCGTCGCGGTCTAGGTCGGCCCAGACCGCGCCATTGGCGTAGCTGGCCTCGTCCAGACCCCAGGTTTTGGAGACATTCTCGAATCGGTAGTCGCCCGCGTTGCGGTAGGCGTAGTTGCGGAGTTTTATTTCGGGAACTTTACTCAGCAGTTCATCGCGCTTTTTGAGCCGGGCCTCGTCCGAGCCGAAGTAGTCGAACTCCCCGGCCTGACTGATGAAGTCGCGGTCGGTGATGTTTTTGCGGTAGCCGTTGGTGATGAAAACGTCTTTTCGGCCATCGTTGTCGAGGTCGGCCAGCAGCGTGGCCCAACTCCAATCGGTGCGGGCGATGCCTGCCAACAAGCCCAGTTCGGAGAATTCAGGTACGCCCGTCACAGGGTTATTGCCCAGATTGACCTGCAGATTGTTCCGCATATACTGCATCTGGTAATTGTAGCGCGGTGATACGCTCATTTCCTTGCGGTCGTAGTCTTGCCCGGCCAGCATTTGCTTTTGCCGGAAGTTATCCTCGGGCAGCATGTCCATTTGCAGGATGTCGGTTCGGCCGTCGTTGGTCAGGTCGGCAGCATCCACGCCCATGCCGTACAGGCTCGTGTGGGCCGTAGCCGCACCGATGACGTTGCGGAAGGTGCCGTCTTGGTTGTTCAGGTACAGAATGTCGCTGGTGATGAAGTCGTTGGAGCAATAGATGTCGGGATAGCCGTCGTCGTTCAAATCCGAAATCACCACGCCCAAGCCTAGTCCTTCGAAGCGAATACCCGCTTCTTGGGAAACATCTTGAAAAGTAATTTGTCCGGATTCGTTTTTGCCAGTATTCCGAAATAGTCGGTCAGTAGATGGGTAATGGCCATCGTTAATAGCGGGTCGCAGGTTGTTGGGACTTTGCAAGTCGGGGGCGGTGTTGAGCAGGAAAGCGTCGAGATCGCCATCGAGGTCGTAGTCGAAGAAGGCCGTCTGGGTAGTAAAGCCTTCAAAGTCCAACCC
>JBBSKK010000521.1:0-3089 GCA_038256395.1 Cytophagales bacterium
ATCGAGACATCGGTTTGGATAAGGAAAAGTTTGTCTCCAGTCTGGTCTAGTACCCGGTTTCAACCATTTCACTGATTTCGAAGATCGCGAAAATGATAAATAATAGTAGCACGATTGAGAACCCGAGCATGGGGTAAAAACCTCTAATATCCTCTGGAATAATGACTTTCCCTGTATTGGGTTCATAGGCTATGGTAACCCGATCGCCTATTTTGTATTTATTATACACCGTACCGGCCTGTCCGCTGGAAAATCTTCCGGTTTCAAGGCTATGGTAGGTCAGGGTAAGCCTGTCGTAGGGTAGGCCCCTAACAAACCGTTGGGTGCGTATATGGGTTACGGTAGCAACGGAACTAATTCCTCGCATTCGTGCCACGCGGTACTTGTGAATTCGTTTCAAGGTAATCAGTAAGGGGAAGCTACCCAACAAAACAAGCGCTATATAGAAAATCACCATTCCTAACTACTATTTCATGCCTTTATGCCTGAGAAATCTTTCTATTTTAAAGTAAGCGAACTGACGAGAGCACCGACCAACCCTACCGGGAACAATTCTGAAAAGGTAATGTATACAACAAAAAGCGGATTTTCATACGTTTCTTCTGTTTCTGATTCTAATCAAGCTATTTATTTTGCTAAAGCGATGGAATGGTTGAAAGAACAGTAACTACAAGCAGTTGGGATTTAAGATCTGCGATTTTTTCTCTCATTCGCAACGCGAGCCAGATCAAACGCTGTTACTCAAACCGCGTCACAGACGCGAGGCGATGAAGTCCCGATTACAAATCGGAACGAGCAGCATAAATTTGGATTGAATTTCTTACAAATTTACTCGACTTCAAGGCGCAGCTCTACTCACTGCCTCATCGCGCTCCGTAACTCCTTTTGCAGCGTCGGATTATCGGGGAATTCCTGTGGAATCCAGCGGTTGACGATGCGGCCGGCTTCGTCGATGACCATGAAGGGATAGCGCGGCTCGATCGCGTACTGTTCTTTGAATTTTTCAATAATCTCGTCCGAGGCGTAGAGGTGCAGCGCCTGGGGGCGCACTTCTACATAGTCCTTCCAGGTGCCAAACGGGATGCCCGGCGTCACGCTTACATAGACGAACAGGACGCTGTCGCCCTTAGCTTCTTCCAGCAGTTTGAGGGTAGGCTCGTGCTGTTTCAGGTTGAAAGCAAAAGCCACCGCCAGCGGCTTGCCGCGCAGACTGCTGAGCGACACCGCGCTGCTGTCCTTGTCGAGCAGCGTGAATTCCGGCGCAGACAGTCCTTTTTCCAGCTTTTCCTTGGTGGCGATGAGCTTATCAAAATAACCCTTCACCTTAGCGTCGGGGTAGCGCGGCGCGAAGTCGGCGAAGAGCGCCTTGGCGACTTTCATGGAGGGCAGCGCGGTCACCGCGTAGTTGAGCCAGTAAGTGAGCAGGTATTCCTGCTGCTTGGGGTACGCACTGAGCTTTTCTTTACTGCGCTCATAGACTTCCAAAACAGCGTCGGGACTCAGCATGTACTGCGACTTAATGTCCTGCGGGTACTTTTCGGTCAAAGGAATCAGAATCCAGTTACGCAACTCGTTGCGATACGCCAGGCTGAACAGGGCTTCGTCGGGATACAACTTAAAGTTTTCCATCGTAATGGCGTTCAGTTCTTTACGCTGGGCGGGCGTCAGTTTAACGGGCGTATTCTGGCGCATCTGGCGGTCGCGCACCACGATGCGCATCAGGTACGGCTCCACGTGGGTGGTGGCCCGCACGTAGTTGTCGAAAGTGCTATCCACCGGGTGCGTGGCTTTGAACGTCTCGTATTGGGTCAGCCGTAATTGGGCCAGACTATCGCTCTGCGCGACAATGGAGTCGTTGTCAATCTTTTTGGGATTGAAGCGGAAGGCGGGCAGGTACTGGTAGTGATTTTCCAGAAAATAATTTTGCAAAAATTCCTGGTAGGCCACGTTCTTGCCCTCGAAAGTGAGTTCATTGCCGGGGTTGACCGTAATGGTCAGGTTTTCATCCGGCACAATGTAGAGGAGTTGGGTGCGGCTCTCGCGGCGCATCTCGGTGGGTGATAAATTGTTAGTGGGTCGCTTGGAGGCGATTGTCATCCTGACCAGCAGCGGCTTGTCCACCGGAAAAGTCGTGGAGCCATCTTTCTGGATGCTCAGATCGAAAACGTCGATGGTCTCGTACTCGGTTTCGGCCAGGCCCACACCCAGTGTTTCGTGAAAGCGGACGCGCTCCAACGTTAGTGAATACACGTAGTCCACCTCGCTGGGTGAGGCAATGTTGATGCGGGCAGAGGACTGCGCCCACGCGCTGACAGCCAGCAGCGTAAAGAGGAGAGTTGAGACGGCTTTCATGCTGCGAAGTTATCGAGTACTGCCGACATAACGGAAAAAAACTTGTGCAAGGTTCGCGCTACCGTTTGGTTGCGCTAATTTAGCGTTCTATTTTCTAAACGTTCCATGAACCGCCCTACCCTACTTCATTTTAATGTCCTGCGCTCCGAATTCACCGGAGAACTCTACTACGACGCCTCTACCCTCCACGCGGCGCAGCGGCGGCTGTACGCCACGGATGCCTCAGTCTATCAGGAGCTGCCGCTGGCCGTGGCCTTGCCGCGCCACGAGGAAGACATCAAAAGATTGATAGTTTTTGCCAACCGGCACAAAATCACGCTCATTCCCCGCGCGGCGGGTACTTCGCTGGCCGGGCAGGTGGTGGGAAAAGGTTTGGTAGTGGATATTTCCAAATATTTTAATAAAATACTGGAAATCAACGCCGAAGAAAAGTGGGTGCGGGTGCAGCCGGGCGTCATTCGTGACGATTTGAACAAGCATCTGGCCCCGCACGGGCTGCTCTTCGGCCCAGAAACTTCCACGGCCAACCGCGCCATGATCGGCGGCATGATCGGCAACAACTCCTGCGGTCTGCATTCGATTATCTGGGGAACGACCCGCGACCATTTGCTGGAAGTGAGGACGCTGCTTTCCGACGGGTCAGAGGCAGTTTTTTCCTCAGTCAATCAAGATGATTTTTTGCAAAAACTAAACGGCAAAATCGCCGCCAGTAAGCGCGAACGGGCGATTTATGCCGG
>JBBSKK010000522.1:0-3078 GCA_038256395.1 Cytophagales bacterium
GTGATGAACCCGACGTCCTGCACCGAATAGTCCACGTGGCCCATCGCCATGTGAAACACCCGCCCTTTGCCGTAGCGAATCGTCATCAGCATGGGTTCGTTGCGGTCGGTACCGTTGTTATCCTTGGGTGCGTAGGCAGTAGCCAGCACCTCCATGTTATCGGCGGGGCCGCGCAAGCGGTTGTAGAGTTCGTCTTTGGTGTGCATCCAGGTGCGCGGCATTCCCTTCGTAATCGGGTGGTTAGGGTTGCGAATCGTGATCAAAAACTCCGACTGCGCCCCATGCGCCCCGGCCTTGCCCGGCGAGGTATCCCGAACCAACTTGCCGCTTTCGTCGTAATACACATACGGCCCGTCCTTCTCGGTGCGGTCGCCCCATCCGCCCAAACCAATCATTTGGTTGTAGGCGGGCCATTCCGGGAACGAGTTATTGGCGGCATGGATGACGACCAGCCCGCCGCCGTTTTTCATAAATTTTTCAAAACCGGCCTTAGTTTCATCGGGCCAAGGCGCGGCGTTCCAGCCAAAATTACAGACCACCAGGTCGTACTTCGAGAAGTCGGGTCGGAAGTCGGGATCGGTTTTAGACTTTTCCAGCGACTCGGTTTCCCCTACTCCCGCAATTTTATAGTCCTTAATAAATTCATCCCCCTTCCAAGTGTACTTGCTTCGCTGGACATCCACCGAAAACTTTCCGGTTTCTTCCAGGTACTGCTTCATCATGTAGGTCAGCTTAGGCCACTGGTCATGGTTGTTTTGTCCGTCCACAATCAGGGTACGGATGGTTTTGCCCGATGTTTGGGCGTAGGTAGTTTTGCCAGCCAGTAAAGCCAGCAGTATGATTAGCAAATATTTCATTTTCATTGTCTTGATAGGTTTGATTTTATACCTGTCAAAAGAAAGAAGCGAGTGGGCATAAAATACTGTGCGCTGCCTTCAAAACCGCCAAGTTGCCCCGACCGAGGCGTAATTGATCCAAGTGAAATTGTACACCGACTTCACGTCCGCACCGCCTTCCACTACGCGTTAAAAAAGCAGACCATCGCGAGGGTTGCATTTCCTAGGATCAAATAGCCGTCCTACGCCCTCTGCCACCTAATATTTTTAAAGGGTGGCTTATTTTGCCAAAAGAACAACGGCTAGAGCGACCAGCGCGGGCAACGCTTGGACAAAGAATATTTTTCTGCTGGCAGTCATGGCACCAAATATGCCCGCCACCACAACGCAGCCCAGAAAGAAGATGGCAATGTTAGTCCGCCAGAAATCATCGGCAATAAAAAAAGTCCAAATCAAACCCGCCGCCAGAAACCCGTTGTATAAGCCCTGATTAGCCGCCATTCCTTTGGTTGGCTTAAACAAGTCGGCGGGTAGAGCACCCTTGAAAGTCTTTTTCCCGAGGGTCTCCCAGGCAAACATTTCCATGTAGAGAATGTAGAGATGTTCGAGGGCGACAACGGCAATGAGGATGTTTGCGAGAAGGGCCATAGCTGCTCTGAAATGACGGGTTAGGGTTAAATCATCGAATTCACTGTCTTGCCTCCACAACATCCCGCACGGTCGTGAACCGGATTTCGGGATAGCGATGCGTGTCCAGCGGGTCGAGTTTGCCGCGACCGCTGAGCATGTTGTGCAGGTACTGCATTCCCTGCCAGGGCGGCAATACCTCGGCTTCGGCGGGCATGAGCGTGCGGGTGGCTTTGATCATAAAATCGAGCGGTTGGTCGGCATTTCCCCAATACACGATGCGGTTGAGCGAAAAAAGAATGAGCGGGGCCTCGCCCGTCAGCAAGTCGGCAAACATACCGTTGAGGATGGAAGTCGCGGCGATGGGGGCCGCGTCCAGTCGAACCCGAAACTCCCGGCGCAGGTTGAGATTGCGGTTGGTACCTTCGGATGTTTTAGTAAAATCAAGTGAGAAATCAGAAGGAATGAAGCGCGGCACGCACGCTTCTACCGCTGCCGTGAGTAGGTTGGTCTGTACTCTGATCATCACTTTCCTGAGTCCCGACAAAACCGAAACGACGCAGGACGCGCCTTGCATCGCCGAAACCAATTCAGCAATATTATCGAAATCGACCTTCTCGACCACCACGCCAGCGCCCCGCAAGTGTACGATAGCATCCAAATCGCTCTCCCGCCGCGCCAATGCCTTTACGGTGGCACCCCGCCTGACCAAAGCCCGGGCGATGCGTCCGCCCAAATCTCCGGTGGCCCCAGCTAAGATGATGGTTTTCTGCTGGGTTTGGGTGGTCATTTGGGGTTTTGCTAGGTTAGTATTGGAAGCAAACGCGTGGCAGGGGGAAATTGTTAAATCCCAACCAACCACCCCACATACACCACGCGCCCGATCGCCGCCGAGCCGTAAGCCGAAACTGCATTGGCATCCGTGATGTTCGTCGCCCCTAACCGCAGCAGACTTTTCAGCGAAGGTAGTTTGTAGCCGATTTGCGCATCCAAAGTACCATAGGCAGAAATGAAGCCTTCATCGAAGGGCATGAAAAACGTGTAGCCTGTTTGGTAGCGGTAGTTCATACTGTACGTGAATTGCTTGCGCGTTCCGTCCAACCCCAGGTTTACTTTGTGGGTAGGTGTATTAAAGCCCAAGATCAGGCCCGGCACGTCGGCCTCATTGATATGCGACCAGGTGTAGTTGCTGTACAGGTGCAGTTTTTGGGGCGTGTAATAATCCGCCGCCAGTACCACGCCCTGCGTGTTCACGGCCTGCTCGGCGTTGGCCCACACCTGGATGAGACGACCCCGCGTCCGGTCGGTGGCGGGCTTGGTGAAGTCGCCGCCGGGCGCGGGAAATGGTTTGCCTTCGACGGGTAAGCCGTCCTCGCGGCCGTAAAAGCGCAGGGTACCGATAAAATCTCGGTAGCGCGAGCGGTAGTAGCTGGCGTCCAGGTATAAGCCTTTTAGGACTTGGGCCTTGTAGCCGATTTCCCAGGTGTTGACCTGCTCGGGCGAAAGGCCCCTGATGGTCTGCGGTTGCAGGAAATTGGGGTTCGGCTGGCCATTGGGCAGCGTCGAAACGGCGTTCAGTCCCTGAAAGCCGCCGTTAATATTTCCCATTACCAAC
>JBBSKK010000523.1:0-3076 GCA_038256395.1 Cytophagales bacterium
CGCTTCGGCGGAGATGTTGAAGACCGTCAGCAGGTGCAAATTGGCCGATAACCCCAGTTTTACGTGCTGGTAGTTTTGGCGGCGCAGGAGTTTTTCCTCGGCGGTCTGTACCTGAAAGCCGCCGCTGTAACCGTTGATGCCTGCCAATGCATCCATGCTGAACCACTTGGTTGGGTGGTAGTTGACATCGACCATAAAGGGCAGCAGCGCCGTGGCCCGCCACTTTTTGCCCAGCCGCTGGTTGATGACGAATACCGGAACGACGCGCAGTTTTTGGCTGTAGGCCAGAATGGAGCCGTACACGATCTGGCTGCGCAGACCAATAATTCGCATCCTTGCCGCGCCACCCCAGAAAAAAGGCTGAGGCGTGAAGAAAGTCTCGTTGGATTCCGTCATGCCGAGGGCCGCGCCGTACACCCACAGCCGGTCTTTCACACTCGCCTGCATTCGGATGGCCCCCAGCGAAATCGTCTTGTAGCCATTGTCAGGGAAATTCGTGCCTTCCACGGTCGGTTGCAACTGCGTAAACTGCCCGATCAGTACCGTATGCACGGCTTTAAGATCAAATTTCTTTTTCAAGCTAAAACTCCCCTGCACCTCGCTTTGAATCGGGATAATGCCCAGAAAGCTCGTACGCGTCAGCCCAAAGTTGGGCGTGGTGGCGGAGTTGGTCGGGACGATGTAGTTGGCGCTCAGCGTGGCGTTAGGATAAAAAAGCCGACTCAGGCCGAGTTGCTGCGCCTGGGTTGTAGGGAGGATGGCGGAAAAGAGCAGGAGGAAAAGAGCGGAATTGCGTTTCATGCGGGAGCGTTGGGAGTTTTTGCTTGGCAATTAACGACAAAGGTAAAAGGCTATTGCTTGGAATGGGTCGGCGGCTTCGGCTGAATTTCCTTAATTTTGGCCGTTTAACGACGTCATCAGACGCAAAGCATCGCGTCTCTACCCCTATTTATGCTCCGATTCCCTTCCCTTAAAAACCTCACCTACGGCGTCGAACAGGTCATCCGGCGATTTCCGCTGGTGGTGGTTGCGGCGGCTTTGAAGGCCGCGATGCTCTACACGCTAGTCGAAAGCCCGCCGCTCACGCCCGATTATCAGTTATACATCAAAATTACGCTGGTGCTTTTCCTGGCTTTGCCGCTTTTCCTGAGTCTGCATTTGGTAGCGGAGCGTAGGCAGTGGAATGTCGGGGCGCTGGCGGCGGGAGTTTTGGGCGTATGTGCTTTGCTGGCGGCCTACTACTTCACCATTAGCCCCGACCCCATTCAGCGCGACTACTACCGCTTTGGAATGTTCCTGGTCTGTACGCATTTGCTGGTGTCGTTTGCCCCTTTTGTGGGATATGACGAACCCAACGGCTTCTGGCAGTTCAACAAGACGATGTTGTTGCAATTCCTGACCGCTACGCTCTACGCCGGGACGCTCTACATCGGCATCATCATCGCCGTCGAAACCGTCCGCTTCCTGTTCGATGTCAACTATTCCATTCAGATTGAGGCCGATCTTTTCGTGCTGATCGGTGGGTTTTTCCACACACTGTTTTTCCTGAATGGCTTTCCGGCCCGGCTGGATTTGCTGGAAGCGCAGCAATCGTATTCGCGCGGCGTGAAGCTGTTTACGCAGTATGTGCTGTTGCCGCTGGAAGTGGTGTATTTACTGATTTTGTACGTTTATACTGCCAAAATTCTCATTCAATGGCAGTTGCCCGAGGGCGGCGTGGCCTACCTGGTCATGGCGTTTTCGGTCGCGGGAATTTTTGCTTTGCTCTTGCTTTACCCCATCCGCGACAGCGCCGAGGAACGCTGGATCAGGATTTTTACGCGCTGGTTTTACCTGGCCCTTTTCCCGCTCATCGTCCTGCTGGGCGTGGCCATTTTCCGCCGCATCGGCGAGTACGGCGTCACCGAAAACCGCTACCTCGTGGCCGCGCTGGCCGTGTGGCTCACGGGCATATCGCTCTATTTTTTGATTAGTAAAAAAGACGACATCCGCTGGATTCCGCTCTCGCTCTGCGTGGCGAGTTTCTTGCTGGCCATTGGGCCGTGGAGCATTTTTGCCTACTCGCGGCAAAACCAGGCGGAGCGATTCGGGGCGCTTTTGGAAAAATACAAAGTGCTTGATGAAAATGGAAAAATTACTAAATCCGACACGCTGCCCGAAGAAGATTACGAGCGTTTAATGTCGGGTATTCGCTATTTCCGTAACCGCAACGAAATCGGTACGCTGATTCCGTTTTTCTCCGCTTTGCCTGACAAGAAAAACCAACAGGAAGTAGCCACCAAAATGGAATATCAGCTAAATCAAGCCGTGAAAGTGGAAACACTTCAACTAGAGAAATCCGGTCGGGTGGATTACCGGGCTTCCGATTCCAGCGACATGATTGGAAACGACATTCGCGGTTTCGAATATATGCTCGCTTTCAACCTCTACGGCGATGCCTCGCGTGAAGACAGTCAGGGAAAATGGAAATTGGAAGCATCAGAGCAGGGTTCCAAACTTATCCTGACGAACAAAACAGAAGGAAAGGTAATCACCTGGGACATGGCTGCCCGTTTCGCAGAAATTGAGAAACACAACGGAATGAACTCGTATCTGGTCGATAAAAGCCTGCTCACCTTCGACCGCCCCGGATTTAGGCTTTCGTTAGAGGAGTTTTCGAGAAGTGGAAATTATTACAGCTATCGGGGCGTGTTGCTGGTGAAGGAATGAGGCTTGTTAATTTTTTATTTGTAAAACCTTCACAATCATCACTTTATTTAATAGTCCCAAAGTTCGCGGTGCGACTGTCTGCGATTGTAGCATTTGAAGTCTTCCGGTTTCAATTCAAAATAAAAGCAGACAAAATTAAGGACGTCTTTTTTCAAAAAAGAAGAACGTACAATCTCCGTGCGGATAACCTCCTCCCCGTAAAACCGCAGAACTTCCAGAAAGTCATTCCAACCGCCATAGTTCATAATCGTACCGACGAACCGCCGGTCAATCACATAAAGCCGATCTTTCTCAAAATCCAGATTCTCAACCTTCACATCCCAAAAAAGACGATCAGCAATCTGCGGTCGAATGTTCATTCTCTCAA
>JBBSKK010000524.1:0-3074 GCA_038256395.1 Cytophagales bacterium
ATTTGGAGATCAGTTTTAGAGAATTCATTTTTGCAAAAAATCGCCAAACAAATTAGCCATGAACAGCACCTACCTTCCCAGCATCGTCAAGCAGTTCGAGTACTACAAAATGTTGGGCGATAAAACTTTCGCTCAGCTTTCCGACGAGCAGCTTTTCTGGAAGGCCAACGGCGAAAGCAACAGCATCGCCAACATCGTCAAACATTTGTGGGGCAATATGCTCTCCCGCTGGACGGACTTCCTGACTACCGACGGCGAAAAGGACTGGCGCGACCGGGAAAGCGAATTCGACAACGACATTCAGGAGCGGGAAGATATGCTGGCTAAATGGGAAGCGGGTTGGGCGTGTTTATTTGACACGCTGCGACCCCTCACCGAGCAGGATTTGGAAAAAACGATCTACATCCGCAACCAGGGACACAGCGTGACCGAGGCCATCAATCGGCAGTTGGCGCATTACGCGAGTCACACGGGACAGCTTGTTTTTATTGGCAAGATGCTGCGCGGTGGCTCGTGGGAGTCACTTTCCATTGCACGGGGCAACTCCAATGCTTACAACGCAGAGAAATTTGCTCAATCCAAACGGAATGAGCATTTCACAACGGAGTTTTTGAAAAAACAATCTGAACCTTCGAACCACACTAACAACGCGTAAGGTTACCACCTATGCAAGCAACGTAACGATAAAAGGAAAAAGGCGACCCATCCAACATGGGTCGCCTTTTTCCTCAAAGTCTAAATTGTATCCCTACTTATACGCCGGATTCTGCGTCAGCGTCGGCTCGCCCGCTTTGAAAGAGCGGTCGATAGCCGACTGCGGGACGGGGAAGAATTCGTTCTTGCCTTTGGTGAATACGGCGTCTTTCAAATAGACCCGCTTCTTCTGCTCTTCGGCGATGTATGCTTTCAGCACTTCGGCCTGAACGCCCCAGCGCTGGAGGTCGAAGAAACGGTGGCCCTCCATGCCGAATTCCAGGCGATTCTCGAAGCGGACGGCCTTACGGGCCATATTCTTGTCAGTAAAGGGCGTGTCATAGGTCTTGATGACGTAGTTGGCAGCAGGTTCGTTCAGCACGGTATAGTCGTCGCGGGAAGCGGGGCCCTGCACGGCCTTCTTCACGAAGCCAGCCGGGTTGGCGGCGCGGGTGCGGATCTGGTTGACCAGCGTCCGGGCTTTTTCCAGGTTGCCCAACTCCGCCTCCACCTCGGCCAGCCACAGCAGAATCATGCCATAACGCATGATGCGGTAATTGTTGCTCGACAGGTTGCCCCAACCCCCGACGCCAAAACCGGCCCGCTCAGCGATATGCTTCTTGGGCGAGTAGGGGCCCGCGTAAGTCTGATCGCGGATGAAGTCGCTGCCGTGAATCTTGAAATCTTTGAACAAAATGCCCCGGCGGCCCACCGTGTGGTCCAGGCGCGGGTCGAGACTGCCCGCTTAGGGAACGAACGGCTCCGTGTACTTCAAACCCTGGCCACTCTTGACGTCGCTGGCGTTGAACGTGTCCAGCAGCGGCAGCCCGTTGGCGTCGGTCTTGAAAGCGTTCACCAGATTCTGCGACGGCTGGTAGAAGCCGCAGCAGCCCCAGGGATCGATGTAGGGGTGGCCAGGCCCACGCCCGCATCGGCGGCCCCGTCGGCGGCACTGGACACGGCGTACTGCACCTCCCAAATCGATTCGGCGTTGTTGCGGAAGGCGATCAGGAAGTTCTGATCGAAGCGGGGCATCAGGCTGTACTTGCCCGAGGCGATGATTGCTTCCAGCAGCGGCTTGGCAGCCGTGAGTTTGGCCGTGTTGGGCGCACCCGTCAGCACGTCCCAGCCCTGGTACATGTAGGCTTTGGCCAGGAAGCCCATCGCCGCGTACCTGGTGGGGCGGCCCACTTCGGCCTGACTTTCGGGCAGGGCGTCCACGGCGGCTTTGAAATCGGCCTCGATCTTGTCCCAGATCGGCCCCGCGTTGGGTACTTTTGTGCTTTCCAGGTCATCGAGTTTGAACGTCTCGTCGCCGATGTAGGGCAACGTCTTCCACATTTTCTGCGCCTCGAAATGAAACAGGCCGCGCAGGAAACGCGCCTCGGCCACGATTTGCTTGCGGCGAGTTTCGGGGATGTTGGGCACCTCTTTCAGGGTGTTCAGCACGTCGTTGGTGCGGGCGATGCCCTTGTACAGCCCCCGCCACTTGTTAGTGATGTGGCCGTTGTTGGGCTGGAAGTCGTACTTCTCGATGAACGACTGCTCGGGCTGGTCGCCGGAGTCGGTTCCCTTGTATGCGTCGTCGGAGGCAATGCCGCCGAACACCCAGCTCTGGATATCGTTGTTCCAGGGCGCCTGGCCGTCCAGGCCCTGGCCGTCCACCATGGCGTAGGCTCCCAGCAGCAAACCCTCTACGCCGCCGGCCGACTTGAGTGCCGCCGGGCTGTACTGTCCCTGCGGTTCACGCGTCAGGAACTCGTCGTTACAAGCCGTCACGCTCGCCAGCAGGGCGGTCGCGGCCAGACCGTACTTTACTATTTTAGTTTTCATATTTTCTTCTTATTTAAAATCGGTTTTTGAGAAAAAGGATTCTGGACGTTGGATGTTGGACATTGGATTTTGAAAAACACAATCTCGTCGGCGAACCGATCCAAAGTCCAAAATCCAATCGCATCGGCGAACCGATCCAATATCTAACTTAAAACGACACATTCAGCCCCACCAGGAAATTGCGCGAAACGGGCATGTAGCCACCGTCGAAGCCCAGGGTGTTGTCCGCGCCGGTCTGAATCTCGGGGTTGAGGCCCGAGTATTTCGTGAGCGTGAGCATATTCTGTCCCTGCAAATAAACTTGCAGGTTCGAGAAGCCGATCTTGGTCGTCAGGTTGCGGGGGAGGGTATAAGTCAGCTGCACGTTCTTTAAACGGAAGTAGGTTCCCTTCTCGAGCAGGTAAGTCGAGGGGCGGCTGCTGATTTGGTCGTTGGCATCCGGGATGGGCGTGGTGCCACCGGGGTTGGAGGGCTGCCAGGCTTCGTAAAGCGCCCGCGTCGAGCGGTTGCCCTGGAAGGTGTTGAAGTCAGCAAAGAAGCGGGTGTAG
>JBBSKK010000525.1:0-3052 GCA_038256395.1 Cytophagales bacterium
ATGCCATTTTGGGCCAATTCTTTATTCAGTAAAGAATCCAGCAAAAAACGGTTGACGCGCTCCTCGATGGGGCGCTGGGTATAGACCAAATCCTGCATGACCTCCCGCAATAACTTGGTACGGTCCGACGGTGGGCGGTCCGAGGGCTTGTTCCTTTGCGGCTTTGACAGAAGTGCATCGTAAGGCTTGGATGATTCTTCAGTTTGGCGGTCTGAGGCAAGAGGTTTATTGGCTTTGGGCAAAACAGATTGTCCGCGTTCGCTCTGCACGGATTGCAGCGCGTGGCCCAGGTTTTGCTCCTCGGCCAGACGGCGGCGAATGAACTCGTCCAGCCCGGCGGCCCCCAGGCGCTGCGCCTGGAAAAACTCCTCGATGATCTGCTGCTGCCGCTCGACCATGACCCGGAAATTGGGCGTCAGCACATCCGATGGCGCGACCTCTGAAAAATAGCGGTAGCTCACTTCGCCCGAGGGGCCAATGGCAATCTCCATGCTGGACGGACTCTGCTGGGCCGGGGATTGGGTGGCTGCCATCCGCTCGGTTTGCTTTTGAGCGGGTTTGGGCCGCGATACCTCGCTCACGCGGGTCATTTCTTCCAGTTTGGCCTTTTGCTGCTCGTTGTCGATGCGCTGTTGCAGCAAGTACAGCATTTCCTGTTTTTCCAGCCGATGTACGACTTGCTGCACCGATTCGGCCACTTTGTGGTTAAATTGCTCGTTGCGCACCGAGATGGCTTCACTAATGAAGTACCACTGAAAGCCGATTAGCCCGATCAGGGCCAGGCACATCAGTCCCACGATGCCTTGTATTTTTTTTTTGGTCATTTATTTTTTCAAAATTCGGTGCAACGTTTTTTCGGTTGCGGCGACTTTGGGGGTAACGTTGCCGACAAATAACAAATTTACGAATTGAAAACTCACTTATTCAACCGTTTAACATCTTTTAACAAGGTGTTTTTCATAAAAAAATTACTTTTACAACCCAAAAACTATCGGCCATGAAAAAGACATTTTTGCGAACTACCCTATTTTCCCTTGCACTAACTGCCGCTCTCGGCACGGCGGCTAACGCGCAATCTACCGACAACAGCGATGACAATAAAACGTACATCAGAATAGAGATAATCGGCAAGGCCGACGGCAAGACGCAGGTCGTGGAGCGCAGCTACCGGGTGGATGCCATGTCAGAAAACGAGCAGAAAGCCTTTATTGATAAGGCACTGGACTCGCTGGCCGTGGATGGAATGAGCCAAAAGCGCATCAGTATAACCGTCGACGACAACGACCACCGCCGGGGCGATGTCGACTTTCACTTCGACACCCGTGAGTTGGAGGGAAGTGTACGCCGGATGCACGAGGATATGGAGCCGAAACTCCGGGAGTTGCAGAAGAACATGGAGCCAAAACTCCGCGAGTTGCGGCGGGACATGGAACCGAGCCTGAGAGTTATGCAGAAAAAGATGGAAGGTGTGGGCGACCGCTTCGGCGATGCCTGGGGAAGCGCTTTTGACAACAACAGCACCGTCCGCAGCCTAAACGCCTACGCCAACAATCCCGACAATGGGTTGTTGAATCTGCGGTTTAGTGTACCCGACACGGGCGATGTCCGCATCACCGTCACCGACACCGACGGCAAGGAAGTGGGCAAGAAGACGATCAGGGATTTCAGCGGCGAGTTCGTGGGGCAAATCGAGTTGAAGAAAAATACGAAGGGAACGCTCTTCGTGACGGTCGTTCAGAACGACGATGGCACTGTACGCAAAGTCGTCATTAAGTAAAGCGATTGATATTATTTTTTCCGAATCCCGTCCTTTTTAGCAAAGGGGCGGGATTTTTTTAGCCAAAAATCCAAAAAAATAGTTCGGGCTAAGTCAGGAATAGTAAATTTGCCAGTTAAAACCCCTTTACCGACTGAAACGCAACCAACCGCGCAACTATGCTGAATCTTGTACTCTTTGGCCCCCCGGGTGCGGGCAAAGGCACCCAAAGTGAAAAAATCATTGAAAAATACAACCTGGTCCACCTCTCGACGGGCGACCTGCTACGCTCGCAGATTACTGCCGGTACCGAACTGGGTCTGAAGGCCAAGACCCTCATGGACCAGGGTATACTGGTGCCGGACGAGGTGGTGATCGGTATGATCGACGCCAAACTGCAAGAGCATGAAGACGCCGCCGGCTTTATTTTCGACGGCTTCCCCCGCACGGTGAAACAAGCGGAGGCCCTGGACGGGCTCCTCGCATCGCACGGTGAGCAGATTTCGGTGATGGTGGCGCTGATTGTCCCCGACGACGAACTGAAAAAGCGCCTTCTCAACCGGGGCCATACCTCGGGCCGCCCTGACGACCAGAACGAAGAGAAAATCAAAACCAGGATATTCGAGTACAACAGCAAAACCACGCCCGTAGCTGAATACTACCGCCAGCAAAACAAATTCGTGAGCATCGGCGGAGTCGGAGAAATCGAAGAGATTTTTGATGCAATCTGTGGGGCGGTCGAATCTAATTAGTTCCGATTGCCCCTTTAACCCCCACCCATTCACTTCCCCACACCCCTTGGCTTCTTCCAACTTCATCGACTACGTAAAAATCAACGCCCGTTCCGGGGCAGGGGGCGCAGGTTCGCTGCACTTCCGCCGCGAGAAGCACGTGAGCAAGGGCGGCCCCGACGGCGGCAACGGCGGGCGGGGTGGCCACGTGATCCTGCGCGGCAACGCGCAGCTCTGGACGCTGCTGCACCTGCGCTACACCAAGCACATCAAGGCCGAACCCGGCGGTAAGGGCGACGGGGGCCGTCGGAGCGGATCCGAGGGAGAGGACAAAATCCTGGAAGTACCGCTGGGAACCGTGGCCCGTAACGCCGAAACTGGGGAAGAAATAGGAGAAATCACCGATGACGGGCAGGAAATCATCCTGCTGCCCGGCGGGCGCGGCGGCCTGGGCAACGATCATTTCAAGTCGGCGACCAACCGCGCGCCCGACTACGCCCAGCCGGGCGAGGAAGAGCAGGAAGCCTGGATCGTGCTGGAACTGAAAGTGTTGGCCGACGTGGGG
>JBBSKK010000526.1:0-3035 GCA_038256395.1 Cytophagales bacterium
AAATTGAACTATTCTTCGACGAGTGTGTGGTCGTGGACAATATCCAGCAGAAGCTTATCATCACGCCCGAGACCGAAAACCCCTAAACCAACAAGCTAAAGGGTACCTCGATTGTGCTGGAATTCAAGAAAGACTTTGCCGACAGCACTACCTACACCTTCAACTTCGGCGATGGCATCAAGGACTTCGCCGAGCGTAATCCCGTTCAAAACCTCAAACTCGTTTACAGTACCGGGCCGACCATCGACTCCGCCCGGATTTACGGCACAATCACCGATTTGCGTTCCAACAAACCAGTCTTCGATGCGCTCGTTGGCTTGTACCAAATCAAGGACACGATCAACCCCGAGAAGCAGAAGCCCTACTATTTTTCCCGCACCGACAGCAGTGGTCGCTACGCCATCGAGAACGTGCAAGTGAACAGGTACCGCCTTATCGCCACCGACGACAAAAACCGCAACCAGCTTTATAATCCCAAAGACGAGCGCGTCGCCTTCCTCGACTCTGCCATTCGGGTCGGCTCCGATTCGACAATCTACAATCTCAAACTGTATTTGTCCGACGTGACCGTGCCGCGCATTCAGCGCACTTCGCCCAAGGTGAATAACTACACGGTGATTTTTAACAAGGGTGTGGATAGCGTCGGGGTGCAATTCTTGCAAGACGATTCGCTGGCGTATCTGCTGGAAAGTCCTACCCAACTCAAATTTTTCAAAGGAAGCAGTACCGCCGACACGACGCTCGCGGTCATAATCGCCAAGGATTCCCTCGGCCAAATCGTGGAGCAGCAACAGAAGATTTCCTTCCTCGCCCAGCGTGGCAAGGACCGCCAACTCGATCCATTCAACCTGACCACGACACCAGGAAACGGGCAGCCTTTGGCCCGTGACTTCAAACTCGCTTTTACTTTCAACAAACCCGTCGCCCGACTGGACACCCAACGAATTCAACTCCAAAACGACAGTCTGGCCAAGCAGCCGCTCTCGGCCATGAAACTCCGCTGGAACAAGTACCGCAGCGAACTCACGATCGAAGGCAAGGCCACGGCGCGCGATTCCATCAAATGGATTATTCCCAAGGGCACCATCATCAGCGTGGAGGGCGATTCGATTCCCGCCGTCACCTACCGCTATCCGGTTTTGAAGGAAGAGGATTACGGCATTCTGCGCGGGCGGATTATCGCCGATTCGGGAGCGCATTTCATTTTGGAATTGGTCAACGAAGAATTCAAAGTCGTGCGCACGGCTTATGCATCGCCCTATTCTTTCACGCAGGTGCCGCCGGGCAAGTACCAGTTGCGCGTCATCGCCGACCGCAACAACAACCGTCGCTGGGATCCCGGCATTTACAATACGGGTCGTCAGCCCGAGAAAATCTACTATTTCCCCGATCCTGTCGTCATCAAAGCCAACTTCGAGTTTGATGACAACAATTTCACCCTACCCGCCAAAACCGCTGATTAGTTTTGCCCGAAACGGCGTTTTATGTGCATAACCCTGTGGAAAACCTGTGGGCTGTGTGGATAATGGCCCAATCATTGTGGGAAACCCTGTGGAAAACAATGGATTAGTGTGGAAAAGAGCGCGTCTCCAAACGCCAGGTGGAAAACCTACCCGCTAACCGCGACTTAACAGGCTGTTGATCCACTTCAGCGACGGTGGATAACCTCCGCCGAGTTATCCCTCCACAATTCACAGCGATTTGTGGAGAAAAAAGGGTTCGATTGAAAGACAGGGAATTAGTTGTGGACAAGCTGCGAAAGTGCGTGGATAAATGCCTAACTTGTACACAATGGGCCGCATGACTGAAGTGGAACTAGAGTGGATAAAATACTTGTACACATATCCACAGGCCTAATTTAACTTTAATAATAAAAATTATTTATTTATATTATTTATGAAAAAGGGTTTTGCGTGGATAACCTTGCTGGCGTTGCTGATCGGGAGCAGCGCGGCCTACTGTCAGACGGATGAGCAGTTGGCGGAGGAGTATTTCAAAAAGGAGGAGTGCGAGAAGGCCGTGACCTACTACGAGAAGATTTTGAAAAAAAACTTCGAGAAGCGGGCGTTGAAAAATTATACGAGCTGTCTCGTCAAAACCAAGGAATGGGACGACGCCGAGAAATTTTTTAAGCGGCAGGTCAAGGGTGATAATCCCAACGCCGCCTGGTATTTTCTGAACTGGGGAATGCTGCTGGAAGCGCAGGGAAAAACCGCCGATGCGGACAAGCGCTACGCCGAAGCCATCGAGGCGTTCGGGCCGCGCGTAGACCTTTATCGTGATTTGGCGGAGGAGTTTCGCGAGATGCGCAAGACGGAGTGGGCCCAACGGACGCTCCAGCGCGCCCGCGAGGTAGCCCGCAATGAAAACCTCTACCGCCTGGAAATGGCGAGCGTATATCGCGAATTGAACGAACCCGAAGCGATGATCGCCGAGCTGCTTTCGTACGGCATTCTGTTCCGCAATACCGAGATCGTTCAGAATATGCTGCAGGACTTTTTGAAGGAAGAGAAAGAGCAGGCGATGCTCGAAAAAGTCCTCTACGACAAAATCCAGAAAAACCCCAACGAAGCCTTTTACAACGAACTCCTGGTGTGGTACCAGGTGCAGCGCAAGGATTTTTACAAAGCCTTCGTGCAGGAACGCGCCCTCGACAAGCGTTTTAAGTACAGCGGCACCCGCATTTTCGACCTGGCCAACCTGGCCCTGCAAAACAAGGATTACGAAAATGCCGCCGATATGTTCGAGTACATCGTGAAGGAATATCCCAAGGGGCAGCTTTATCCCTTCGCCCGGCGCATGGCCATCAGCTCGCGCGAGGAGCAGGTCAAAAACACCTACCCCGTCAAGACCGCCGAGGTGCAGAAGCTCATCGGCGAGTACCAGAAACTACTGGACGAACTGGGTACCAATCCCCGGACGCTGGAAGCCCTGCGCAACATGGCCATCCTCCACGCCTTCTACCTCGACGAGAAGGACAAGGCGATCGAAATCCTGAACCGCGCCATCGAAGCGGGCAAAACCGAGAAGGAATT
>JBBSKK010000527.1:0-3004 GCA_038256395.1 Cytophagales bacterium
CACGTAAACATTGTGCTCGCTCACGTAGGCTACCTTTTGCCCGTCGGGCGAAATTTTGGCAAACATCAGCGATGACTCGGGACGGTTCTTGCCAATTTGGGTCAGGTTGTTATTGGTCAAATCCAGCAGCCAGTAATCGCCACGGGTGTCGTAGCGCCACACCCGCTGGGAGTTGGTGTAAATTAGCACTTTGTTGCCATCGTCAGACATGGTGTAGCTCCTAATTTTTAGAGCTTCGTTTGCGCCTTTTGGTGTAAGCTGTTCTTTGGAAACCAGCGTTTTACTCGTTCGGGCGGGCAGGGTCACCTGCTCGATGGTGCCGCTTTCGGTGGCGTCGCGGTAGCCGCTGCCGTCGGGCAGCCACTGGAAGGTGTCGGGAACTTGGGCAAAGCCATTCAGTACGGTGAATAGCAGAAATACTGTTGTTATTTTCTTCATATAGATAAGATAAAGATACGAAACGTCGAAAGGCTCAAAATCTTACTCCACTACCTCATACACCATTACTGGCTTGGCTTTGTTTTTCAACGCCACTTCCCCGACTTCGGCACAAATAAACGATTCTTTTACCTGATGGTAGGCCCCTTCGCTGATAATAATCTGGCTGGGGTTAGCGATGGACTGGAAGCGTTGGGCGATGTTGACCGTGTCGCCGATGACGGTATAATCCAGGCGGCGCAGCTTGGTCGAGCCAATGTTGCCGCTAATCATCTCGCCCGAGTTGATGCCAATGGCTACTTCGGGCATATAAGTGAGTTCGGCGGTAATTTCTTCTTCGATCTCGGCGATTTTGGCCCGCACGGCCAGCGAGGCTTCAATGGCGCGGTCGAGGTGGAACTCCTCGCGAAAAACGGCCATGATGGCGTCGCCCATGAACTTGTCCACGTAGCCGTTCTGGTTGATAATTTCGCCCACCATCACGTCGAAGTACTTATTGATAAGCCGCACCACCACGTCGGGGGCTACTTTCTCCGAAATCGCCGTAAAGCCGCAAATGTCGATGAAAACTACCGTAGCCTCCACCGTCTCGTTGGCCGCGATGACGTTTTCGTATTCGCTGCCATTCATAAAGTCGAGGACGTTGCGGTCCACGTACATTTTCAGGATGTTGTTTTCCTTGATGGCTTGCAGCGTCTTTTTGAGTTGCTGAATATGCTCGATGGTTTTCTCGATCGTCAGACCCAAATCTTTGAAATCCACGGGTTTGGTCACGAAATCGAACGCGCCTCGGTTCATGGCGGTGCGGATTTTGTCCATATCGCCGTAAGCCGACACGATTACCGCCTTGATCATCGGGCTAAAATCGTGAAGCTTGACCAAGAGCGTCAGCCCGTCCATTCGGGGCATATTGATGTCACTCAGCACCAGGTCGATTTCCGGCCCAGCTTTCAGTTTTTCCAGCGCATCCTCGCCGTCGAAGGCGAACGAGAAATCATATTTCTGCTCGCGGATTTCCTTCCTGAATTTCTGCTTGATGAGCGACTGCAAGTCCGTTTCGTCGTCCACAACCAGGATTTTAGTGGTCATAGGCTTTGCAGTTTTTCTTTGAGTTTGGTAAAGTCAATAGGCTTGGTCAAAAAATCATTCGCCCCGTTTTGGAACGCCTGCTGGTAGTAGTCGTCGTCGTTGTAGGCCGTCACCATCATCACTTTGGGATGGGGAGAGGGGTGATCCACCCGGATGCGCTTAAGCAATTCGATGCCACTCATGCCCGGCATATTGATGTCCGACAGGATCAGCACTACCTCCGAGGCGTGGCCTTCCATATAATCCAGGGCTTCCTCGCCCGAGAAAGCAAAAGAAAACGACAACTCGCCCTTCCGAATTTCGCGCCGGAACTTCATCTCAAACAACGACTTGATGTCCCGTTCGTCATCTACAACCAGTATTTTAGTGTGTTCGTCCCTGTTATTTTCCATTCTGTTCTGAGTCTTTTTAAAACTGTCAACTCTCAACTTATCCTACCGGAACCCTCACGATAAACTCCGTGAATTCTCCCTTCTCGCTCTCCACTTCCAGTGTACCGCCGTGGCCGTTATGGATGATATCGTAGCTGAGCGAAAGGCCTAGCCCCGTTCCTTGTCCGGTGGGTTTTGTGGTAAAAAAAGGCTCGAATATCTTGGCCCGCGCCGAATCCGGAATGCCCGTGCCGTTGTCTTTAATCCTGATTTCAACTGTACCATTGTCCAGTTTGGAGCTAAGCCAAACCGTCGGTCGGTACGTCTCGTCTTCGTTTTTAGCTCGCTGCGCCACAGCATAAAAAGCATTATTGAAAATATTCAAGAGTACCCTTCCGAAGTCCTGCGGCATTACTCTGGCCCTCATTTCTTCGGTCTGAAAGTCTTTTTCCAGCGTGGCGTTGAACGACTTGTCCTTGGCCCGCAAACCGTGGTAGGCCAGGCGCATGTACTCGTCGGCCAGGGCGTTGACATCTACCAACTCCTTTGTCCCGTCGCCGCTCCGCGAGTGCATCAACATTCCCTTCACGATGGAGTCGGCACGTTTGCCGTGATACACCATCTTCTCCATGTTGCCAGCCAGGTCGCGGAGGATTTCTTCCACCAGTTCGTGGTCAGGGGTATCTTTTTCCTGCTCCTCTTTCAACTCTTCGATCAATTCGGTATTCACCTCGGCGAAGTTGTTGACAAAATTCAAAGGATTCTGAATCTCGTGGGCAATGCCCGCCGTCAATTCGCCCAGCGAGGCCATTTTCTCCGACTGCACCAGTTGGTTCTGGGTGGTTTTGAGGTGATCCAGCGCCGTGACCAGTTCCTCCTTCTGCCGGGTAATTTCCTCCGTTCGCTCGGCAACGAGGATTTCCAGTTCGGCCTTGCGGGCCTGCATCAGCTTATTTTGTTTTTCCTCCTCGATTCGCTGCTGTCGTTCGGTGGCCAGTTGCTTCTGCTGTCGTCGGTTTTGGTACCACATCGCCACCACCCAAATTATGGCGAAAACCTTGAACATGTCGAAGTACTCGTTGTATTGGTTATAGAATGATTTGGAA
>JBBSKK010000528.1:0-2995 GCA_038256395.1 Cytophagales bacterium
AGCCGGAAACATCCTGACCGATGCTCTGCCGGAAAGCACCTACGACCTCATCCTGATGTCCAGCGTAGCGCACCATTTTACCGAGGAGCAGAATATTCTCGTAGCCCAAAAAGCCGCGCAGGCCCTGCGGCCCGGCGGCGTCTTCATCATCAACGAGTTCATCCGTCCCGATCCACAATCCGCCCCCGAGTTGGTCGGCAGTAGCACCGATCTGTTTTTTGGCCTGACGAGTACCTCGGGGAACTGGTCAATAGCGGAAATGAACGCCTGGCAACGCGCGGCGGGGCTGACGCCGCTGCGGACGATTGGCTACCGGGCCATTCCGGGGCGGTTTCAGGTCGGGGCAAGAAGAAGTGGTACGGGCGTCCCGCCCGTGTAGCAACAATCTGCCCAAACGGGCTGGAAGCCCGTACCACTTTAATCACATCTCCTCCAACCCAACGCCACCCAATTCCTCAAACAGCACCTGCCAATAACGCGTAACGTGCGGGTTGTTTTCCTTAGTGGAAGCTGTCGGTTCAAAGGGCGCCACCACCGTGACTTCCGGCGTGCCGAGGACGTACTGCTCCATTTTCTTCGCGTCGGCTTTGGCCCAGGCTTCGGCCTGGGCGTCGTCGGCGGGGGGCTGGCGGTGGAAGTCGCGGCGGTCGGGGCCGTGTACGCTTTCGATCATGTCGCTGAAATAATAGACTCGCAGCTGCGCCCCGCCTTCGGCGGCTTTGGCGATGATGGGCAGACTGGCCCAGATGTCCGTAGCCTGGTTCGAGACCCCCGTGTTCTGCTGGTTGAGCTTGACCATCGCCTGTCGCAGGAAAATGCCCTTTTCGCGTTGCAGCGACATCTGGAAAGCCGTTTCGATGGCCTCGCGGTCGGTGGCGTTGGCGTTTTCGATGCCTTCCTTTTCGGAACGCACGGTCAGCGAAAGAGCTTTGGCTTTGGAGGTGTTTTCGTGAATAAAATATATGTCCAGTTTGTCGCCTTTATTGGCCATGTTGTGCTCCACTATGTCGCTGAGCGCCTGGTGGTACTTCTGCTGCACAAAGGCTTCGTTGACATTGACGCTCTGGGTTTTGTCCAAAAACACCAGCGTGTGGACGGGCGCTTCGGGCGCGGAGGTAGCTTCGTCGGCGGGCAGCAGACCGCAGGCGGAATTAAGGCAAATTAGACAGAAGAAAATTAGAGGAATCGAAACCGAGGGAAATTTCATGGCGGGTTAGCGGGTTTTGTTTTTTGGCAAAACTACGGGCTTGACAAACAACCCGCAACGCGGAACGGACGAGCGGACGGAATATTTTGCTATGTTTCGCTGTTGCTTTGACGTACCGGACGTTCCCGACTAGCAATTGTCCGGGATTGAGCCTACATTGAGGAGTCATTTTGTTTTTCAATAAAATCATGCGCTTACTTTCAAAATTGGCCGGAATGCTTTGCCTAATAGCGGTTCTGGCTTCTTGTTCCGAGAATAAAACGACCGAAACTGCTCAGGAAACTACGGCCACTCCAAGCGATACGGTAGCGACCAAAAGTTCGGAACCCACCATTCTTTTCTTTGGCAATAGCCTCACGGCGGGCTACGGCGTGGAGCCTTCCGAAGCCTTCCCGGCTTTGATTCAGAACCGACTCGACTCGCTGGGCTTGTCTTACAAAGTCGTCAACGCCGGAGTGAGCGGCGAGACGACCTCCGGTGGCAACAGCCGCATCGACTGGGTGCTGCGCCAGCCCGTTGACGTTTTTGTGCTGGAACTCGGCGGCAACGACGGCCTGCGAGGCATCCCGCTCACCGAAACCCGGCAGAACCTGCAAGCCATTATGGACAAAGTAAAGACGAAGTACCCCGCCGCCAAAATCATCCTCGCCGGGATGCAGATTCCGCCGAACATGGGGAAAACCTACGCCAACGAATTCCGCGATCTTTACACCGAGTTGGCCAAAAAAAATAACGTGACCCTGATTCCCTTTCTGCTGGAAGGCGTGGGTGGCATTCGCCAGCTTAACCAGTCCGACGGCATTCACCCGACGCCCGAGGGGCACCGCATTGTGGCGGGTAATGTGTGGGAGGTGCTGGCAGTGCAGTTGGGGCAATCGTGAATTTTATTTTTGTCAAAATTTATGTCAAAATACTTTATCGTCTTTTTTTTCGTGGCAATCTCCGGCCAGCTTTTTGCCCAAAAACCAACCTTCACGCACCAAGACACCCTGCGCGGGGCCATCACACCCGAGCGGGCTTGGTGGGATTTGACCTACTACCACCTCGACATCGCCGCCCATCCGGCGGACAGCACCCTCGACGGTAGCAACACAGTGTTTTATAAAGTGTTGAAACCCTACCAGACCATGCAGATCGACCTGCAACCGCCTTTGGCTATATCCAGGGTCACGCAGGATGGACAGGAACTGCAATTTCGGCGTGATGGCAACGCCTACTTTATTACTTTGCAAAAAAAACAGAAGTCGGGTCAACAGGAATCAATAAAGGTTTTTTACGCGGGAAAACCCAAAATCGCCACCAATCCGCCCTGGGAAGGCGGGGTGCAGTGGGAGCGCGACAGCCAGGGGCAGCCGGTCGTGGCGACGAGTTGTCAGGGCCTGGGCAGCAGCGTGTGGTGGCCCTGCAAGGATCACATGTACGATGAAACCGACAGTATGCTCATCAGCATCCGCGTTCCTAAGCCGCTGATGAATGTCTCGAACGGACGGCTGCGGCGCGTCACGGATCACGACGACGACACCCGCACCTTGCCGACGACCGAGGAGAACGACGCGAGCATCCGCCACAGCGCGCGGTAGCCGTCGAGGCCGGTGGCCAGCAGGTCGTGCACCTGCATCACCGAGGTCGCGGGGTCGTAGCCGGCACCGCGTCGACCGACGTGGCCTTCCGGGTCGTCGGCGACCGCCTCGGCCGCGCCGACGGGAGCTACCTGCTGTCGCTCGGTGCCTCACCCGCAGTCTGCGAGCGCGTGCCGGACGACGCCGGCCTGCCGACGTTCACCACCCA
>JBBSKK010000529.1:0-2988 GCA_038256395.1 Cytophagales bacterium
AGATTCGGGGTTGGGATTTCAGAACCCATGCAACTCAAATCTGAATACCCCATATCATCGGCCATGATAAGGATGATGTTGGGTTGAGCCGCCAAAAAAAGACTGGCCTGATTTTCAATTGCCGGGCCTTTCAAGGCCCGGAAAGCAGAGGCAAAGAGGGCAACAACCAGCAACAGGCTTAGGAAAAAGGCCGAGAAAAATCTTTTGGTAATCATTAGCTATATTTTCTCAATCGAGCCTAATCTATCCACGCTAAGTTCTTGAAGCAATTGATAGTTGTCCTTTGAGAGTTTGATTTTCTTTTCAATCAGCAAATCAATCAATTTTTGAATGGAACCGGCATCGTTGTTTCTAATAATTAGCATGATGATCTTCTGGTTTTGGGCGCTGTTGCGATCGCTGATTTCGGTCAGAAGTTTTTCGGCTAATTTATTTTGCAAGGGTACTTTCTGCAACTTGTTCAGGGATGCCACTTGGGTGTAGTACGAAAGCGAGTCGTAGTGCTGCACCAAAAAGTCCTGGACCTCGTTTTTTCCAAATAACCGCTCAGGAATCTTCTCAATGGTATTCTTAGGAAAGTACCCTTGGGCGTTCTTCACCAGGGCGAGTAGCTCGGTGATGTTTTGTTCAAATTGCGCATCCGACAAATTGTCGATCAGGTAGTAGTTGGCCGAAGGGGATTGCAGACCGAATATACGGTCGATCAGCGGTTGACTCAGAAGTACCCGCGTATGGCGGCGGATCGAATCCACGACGGCCCCGTTGGCCGCGTGCCAGAGCGTGTAGCAGGTGAATAGCGCTCCGTCCACCACCTCTTCCTTGATGGCCTCGACGGTGGCACCCGAGTAGCCATCGACGTCCGCCTCGGCGGTTTCGACGACCAGTTCCTCGGCCTTCATTCCCGTAAAAATCAAGTCGTGGTTTTTCAGGATGCTGCGCAGCTTGGCGTAGTCGCCCAGCGTGAATGATTTGTGATCGAGCTTGGTCAGCGGATTATGGGGCGGTACCTGAAAGTCGGAGAACTCGCCGATTACGTTCCAGTCGAAGCGGATGTTTACGTTGTAGCAAATTCCCTCCTCACAGACGGGTGCGTCGATATTGGCCGTGTACTTTTCCAGCTTGCCCTCCCAGTCGAGTACTTTATATACCTCGAATTCACCGCCGTTTTTCATTCCTATTTTGAAGGCAGACCTAGCGAGGCCCGATTTCTCCCGGCTCAACCAAGTGGCCAGGCCCAGGAAACCAATCAAAATAGTGACGACCACCTTCATTTTACGACTTCCATCAGAGTACCTCCCAGGTTATAATCTTGAATCTCCGGCAAGTTCGGGTCGCCTACCCCCTCGATCATCATGGCTTCCAGCTGGGGAAAGTAGTTCTGGTACAGTCCTCTCGGGGTAGTGTTTTGTTCTTTGCAAACGGCCGCCGCCATGCCCAGCACTTCGCCCATCATGCCCGTAGTACGCATTAGGCGAACCGTACCCAAGGCCACGTGCGACACGCTGATGTCGCGCCCAGCCATCATCAGGTTGTCGATATTTTTGGAATACAAACACCGGAACGGAATGGGATAAGGATAAATTTTGATGTGCTTGGCGATGGATTTGAAAGCCGCACCGGGGAAAAGCTTGGAGTTCTCGGGATCGGGATAATGCAGGTCGATCGTCCAGGAAGTGGGTGCCGTGCCGTCGGGGTACACGCGTTGGTCGGTCAGGTCTTGCTCGATAAGGACGTAGTCGCCTTTCAGCCTGCGCGACTCGCGCTTTCCGGCTACGTAGGCTACCCATTTAAGGTACTCATTGCCAAACTTTTCTTTTTTGGCCGCGTGGTTTTTTAGGTACGACCAGTTGGAGTAAACCGCCAGCATTCCGTAATCCCGGATTTGCTCGAAGTCCAGGGTCATGTCCAGTCCCATACCCGTTTCCCACTCCCAGTCACCTTTGGTGATTTCCTCGGCTTTGGCCTCGTCCCACGGCAAGCCCCACTGAATGTCGGGGAAGGCGACGGGATGCTCTTTTTTCTCCGAAAACCACTGTACCGAAGCACCCATCGTGAGTTTATCAGCTACTTCGGGGGCCGTTTTCTCGCCGTACACATCGCGGCTCTCGCGCCCGGTCATGAACTCCGCCCCGGCTAAGTACCCGATCGTTCCGTCGCCCGTGCAATCGGCGAAGAGTGGGGCTTCGAAGAATACGCGTTCGCCAGTTTCGATGTTGGTTGCGTAGACTTTCTGGATTCTGTTATCCTTAGTTTCTACCTTATTGGCGTGGTGGTTGAGGTAGAGCGTGATATTGGGTTCGGCCAGCACGGCTTTCATCTTTTTGTCGTCCTCGTAGTAGTCTTTCGGCTGCGCGTTGCCGCCTTCCGCCGGGCCGATTTCGTTGACCAGATTGCCCAGCGCGGGGTAGGGTTCCAGGTTGATGCGTCCGCCCAAATGCACCCGCACTTCCGAACTATTGTTTCCACCAAGTACGGGGCGATTTTGCACCAAAGCTACCTTCACGCCTTTGCGAGCCGCCGAAATGGCCGAGCAAGTACCCGCCATGCCGCCGCCCACGACGACGAAGTCGAACTGTCCGGCGTTCTTAGGGTTTTTGTCAAAACCGAAATAGTCGTTGCGGTAAGCGGCCAGCTTTTCCTTGTCGTTGGTAGGCTTAAACTTGGGGTCGCTAGTGAAAACGATGGCGTCGCAGCGGCCATTGAAGCCCGTAAGATCTTTGAGGGCGATCTTGTTTTCTTTCTGCGTGATCTTTATTGACCCGCCTTCCGACCAAGTCCATTCCCGGTTGTCCTTGCCAAATATTTTGCCAAGCGGCTTATCGTTAACCAATACCTGAAACTGCCCGGCGGCTTCCTTGTCCGTCCACTGCGCCGTCCAGTTGCGGGTGCGGACGAACACCTTATAGGTACCCAATTCGGGAAAAGTCACGGTTGTGCTGGCGTCCTCCACCAAACGGCCCATGCCATGAGCCATCAGGAAGGAAGACC
>JBBSKK010000530.1:0-2986 GCA_038256395.1 Cytophagales bacterium
CGGAAATGGGCCCACACACCCCCGCCGACAGGAAAACAAACATGGGACGCAATTGCTTCCCCTTGCGCCGGATGATATAACTCATGATCTGATCCAGCAGCCGGACATTGCTCTTCATCGAAGCCCGGAACTTGGGCTCGAAAGCCTTCATTTCGTCTTTGATCGGGGACTGGATGTCTTGAATCGAGAGGGTCATAGAAAAGTTACCGAACGATAGCGTTTAGGGAAAAGCGAGAGGGCAAAAGCGGTTTTAAAGCACAAAATTGCCACAAAATCTTCTGTTTATACCTATTTTGCGCTCAGTTTGTTCAAGCATAGGGCGCAGGCGGGACAGTGATGTTCAGGCCAACTTAGAGAGTCGCTCGCCGATACCCAAAAAATGAAAGCACTAATACTAGGAGGAGGCTCCATGAAAGGCGCCTTCCAGGTGGGAGCCGCCAAGGCCGTGTTTGAAGACGGTTTTGCGCCGGACATGATCTACGGCGTGTCGGTCGGGGCGCTCAACGCTGTCTACCTCGTCAACGAAGCCGGCAAGCAGGATCTGGATAGAGGACAAATCGACTGGCCTGTCGCGGGGCGCAACCTCATGGCTTTCTGGATCAAACACATCACCCAGCCGCAGGACGTGGCCATTCTTCGTTCGCGGGTATCGCTGGGTTTCAACACCCTGATGAGCCGCTTCGACGGTTTGCTCGATCCTTCACCCCTACACAACCTCATCCGCCAGCATACCGATGCCTTCGTGCTGCGCAACAGCCCGGTCAGGATTAAGGTAGGGGCCGTCAACATTACTCACGGTGACATCGTGTACGCCTCTCCCGACGACGAGTTTTTCATGGACTACGTGCGGGCCAGCTCGTCGCTGCCCATGCTGATGCCCGCCGTGCCGATCGGCAGCAAGACCGACAAATTTCTGGACGGTGGCTTGCGCGTGGTAGCGCCCATCCACGAGGCCATTCGCGACGGGGCGAAGGAAATCGTCCTCATTGCCTGTCACGCCAAGCAGCTTTACACCCGCGAGAATTTCAACTCCCGCAACCTTATCAGCCTTATCGAGCGCGTCAAGGACGTGACCGTCAACCAGATCGTGAACAACGACATCGATTGGGCCGAGAGCTACGCCGAGCGATCCGTACTGCGCGGCGACCCGATCAAGCTCACCATCATCCGCCCCGAAGAGCCGCTGCTGCTGGATTTGCAGGGCTTTTCTTCGGAAGACATCACGCGGCTGATTCTGGAAGGCTATAAGCTGGGGTTGGATGCGCTGAAAAGGGGGAAGCAAGTGGCGAAGTGATAGGAAGATGTGGCCGAGGGGCTTGCAGGGCCTCGGCGGTTTTATCCGAAAGCCTACCACGAAAATGCTGGGAGTTTGGAACATCGGATGTCTCTGGCTTGATAATCTTGATGATTTTCATCGATTCGAGATCAAGGAGCAGGTTTCTCGCCTTTTGGTGGGGCCAATCGGTATTAGCAGCGGAAAGTTTACCGTCTTTGCCACAGCATAAGTCCAGCGTCAAGCCTTTGATTACAAACGCCACCTACCTACCTTATTCAAAGTACTGCCCGCGCGAAACAGGAGTAGTAGAATTATGCCTGAGCCCTACTTTGGTACATTCGTCTGACTCGGTAGAAGGCAAACGATTTCTCTCAATGCTCACTACATAAAGCAGCCTAATCCATGGAAAAAGTCCGAGTTTTCAGTTCACAGGTTGAGTACTACGACCACGCGTTTGCCACGTTTATTAAAAGTACCGATCAGAAAGAAAATGCGAAAGCCTGGATTACGGACTTTCTGAATGGGATCGAGCCGAAACAAACCGCGATCGACGCCGGGGCCGGCAATGGCGTACTCACCAAAATCCTGGCCCGAAACTTCGATACGGTGCAGGCGGTGGAACCCAATGAAGCCCTGCTCGCCGAACTGGCTACGGCGGGCAAAAACGTGGAGGTGCTGAACCAGTCCATTGGCGAAGCCACCCTGGCGGAGTCAGTGGCCGATTTGGTTCTGTGTTCCCATGTATTGTACTATATTCCGCAATCCCATTGGGGGGGTATCATGCACCGACTGCTTTCCTGGACCAAACCGGGAGGGCGCGTCGTCGTGGTGTTACAGGCGGAGGATACCGACTGCATGAAATTCTTCAGGCAACTCCGAAAGGAAGAATTTCCCATTATGCGTTTCATGGATGACTTTTCCCGAACAGGCACCGCCCAGTCCGTCGAGGTATTCCGACAGGCCTCGACGATCCGCTGTCATTCCGGGGAAGATTTGGAGTTGATCCTGGAATTTATGCTGAACTTAACCCCATTCCCCAACGAAGAAGCAGTTCCCACCAAAGCCGACCTCCGCACCTACCTGAACGCTTTACAACCCGCTGAATCAGGCGAGTACAGGATTTCGTGCGATCAGCTTTTTTATACCATAACCAAGTAATAGGACCTCATTCGCTCGGTTCTGCCGGGTGACTGCTATCCGTAGCCCTCCGGGAGGCCAATGTCGCTGCCGCCAGTTTGCAATCGGTGGTTTGCAGAGCGGACGCAGTACAGCGGGGCCGACCGTCGCGGGGCCGGCCATCCGGCTGCCTTTTTATTTTCAGTACGCAGTTCTCCCTTCGGAAGACATACGCACAACTCGTGACGGTGGAAGGCTACGAAGTACGGGGAATCATAACCAATTTTCAGATGAAGAAAACATTACTTCTTAGCTTTCTTGTCATTGCAATGACCACGCAAGCCCAAGTGTACAGGGAGCGTATTGGGTTTACGCTGGAAAGCATCGCCGAAGTAAATATTGGCTGGATAAAAATTTATAATCACCCAACTCCACCAACAGGAAAAACCTTAGGCAATAGAGTTTACAGTGCCAAACAAATTGGATATAGTCAGCAATTTGTAGAATGGATGCAGCAATCGTACGTACCCAAAGGGTGCCTGGGCAACGCAGGCTATTACCAAAACGCTATTCCAAAATTTAGCGGCACCAACA
>JBBSKK010000531.1:0-2979 GCA_038256395.1 Cytophagales bacterium
ACACAAAGTTGCTGACGCCTCAGCAAATAAACATCTAAACCGCACCGGCGGACCGGCCTAAACAAATCAACACTTCAACAGCAATTCACGCCGGGCGGGCGATCCCGTTACACGGTTAAACAATTACACAACAAATGAACCTTGCAAAAATAAGCTGGGCCAACCTTAAAGAAAAGAAGCTAAGCAGCTTTTTGAGCGGCTTGCTGCTGGCGTTGGGGATCGGGATTATTTCGCTGCTTCTATTGCTGAACCAGCAGCTTGATGCGCAGTTCCGGCGCAACATTCGGGGTATCGACATGGTGGTGGGGGCCAAGGGCAGTCCGCTGCAGTTGATTCTGTCGAGCATTTACCAGATCGACGCGCCCACAGGTAATGTGCCGCTGGCGGAAGTCAATAATTTGAAAAGGAATCCGTTCGTCAAGACTGTCATTCCGCTTTCACTGGGCGATAACTACCGGGGCTTTCGCATCGTGGGTACCACGCCCGCCTACGTGCAGCATTTCGAAGGAAAAGTAGCGGCCGGAAAACTTTTTGCCACCACGCTGGAAGCCACACTCGGCGGCAAAGTGGCTGAAGCCTCGGGCCTGAAAATCGGCGATACCTTCGCCAGTGCCCACGGTCTGGACGAGGCAGGCGACGTCCACGGCGAGACAAAGTATAGAGTGGTCGGCATTCTGGATCCCAACGGCTCGGTCATCGACCAGCTTATCCTGACCGACCTGAGCAGCGTGTGGGCCATTCACGAACACGCCGAACTGCCGCCGCCGGGCGTCAAGGAAAGTGATCCCGCCCACGAGGAACTGAATGTGGAAGCCGCGCCCGTAGCCGCCGACGAAAAGCAAGTGACGAGCGCCCTGGTTAAGTTTCGCAGCCCAATGGGCTTGGTAGCTTTGCCCCGGCAAATCAACGCCAACACCTCCATGCAAGCCGCTCTGCCAAGCATCGAAATCAACCGCCTTTTTTCTCTGCTGGGCGTGGGCATCGACACACTGCGGGCGTTGGCGCTGGTCATCATGCTCATTGCCGGAGCCAGCGTGTTCGTTTCTTTGTATAATTCCCTGAAAGACCGCAAGTACGAAATGGCCCTCATGCTCTCGATGGGCGCCTCGCGCACCCGGCTTTTTCTTTTATTACTACTAGAAGGCTTGTTTTTGGCTATGTTGGGTTATGTCGCTGGAATCTCACTAAGCCGTGTTGGCCTGTGGCTGTTCAGCCGCGCTGCCGAACAGGACTTGCACTATTCGCTTAATCAATTTGGCATTCTTCCGGAAGAAATTTATCTCCTTGGCGGTGCGTTAGTAATCGGCGTATTGGCCGCCGCCCTACCTTCGCTGGGTGTGTACCGCCTGAATATTTCAAGAACCTTAGCTGAGGACTAAGCCCTTTTCGCCAGCATCATATCTTGTTTTCAAAACAAAAATTGCCGTACTTTTACCATAACATTCAAGCAATGACCTTGTTTCAGTTGCTGAAATCGCATAAGTCCTGTCATAATTCATATCTCATATCTCATATCTCATATCTAAAAATGAAACGTATCATTCTCCTCCCAATAATCACTCTCCTCTCCTTCGCCCCGGCGGCCAACCCCGTCAAACTGACCTGGGAAACGCTCCGGGACGTGACCTTCAAGAAAAAGTGGTACCCCGACGAGTCGGTGTATATGCTTTACCCGACCTTCGGCCCGGCGGTGCAGAAGCTGAAAGGCAAGGAAGTGAGTATCACGGGCTACATCCTGCCCATCGACCTCGACGCCAATATGTACGTGCTGTCGGCTTTCCCGTACAGCGCGTGTTTCTTCTGCGGCGGCGCGGGGCCGGAGTCGGTCATGGCCCTGAAATTCAAGAAGAACCCCCGCAAGTTCAAGACCGACGAGCGGCTGACGTTCAAAGGCACCCTAGCCCTGAACGCCGACGATATTTACCAAATGAATTACGTGCTGGAAAACGCGGAGGTAGCGGAGTGAGAATTTTTTTATTAACCCAAAAACAAAAAATTTGCTATGGAAGCCACGCTTAATTTCACAATCCCCTTGTCAGTACAGGAACTGGCCACGCTGATCAAAGCGCAATTAGCCTTCGACGATCGTTGTGAATTGGCACAAATGTTGGTCGATACCGAGGATGAATACGAAGAACCCACCAAGGAGCAACTCATCGCCGAGATGAAGGAGGCCGTTCGGGAAATGAATCTAATTAAGCAGGGAAAACTAAAATCTCGATCTTTAGACGAGTTGTTAGATGAGCTTTAAAGTTGATACTATCCCTACTTTTGACCGACAGGTTAAAAGTATCGCCAAGAAGTACCCTTCCCTTAAATCCGACTTGTCCCAATTTAAAAGGCAATTATCTGAGCAACCTGTTCAAGGAGCGGCGCTAGGAAAAGACTGCTTCAAAGTTCGGATGGCAATTTCGAGTAAGGGCAAAGGAAAATCAGGTGGTGCAAGAGTTATCACTTACGTTCATGTGGTAGGGGAAATTGTTTATCTGCTTTCGATTTACGATAAAAGCCAGAAGTCTTCATTAGAGGATGGAGAGCTGGACGCGCTAATTTCCGAGATCGAAGTTTGACAGGCAATTACGATTAGCCAGCAAGAATTTGAAAATTTAATAATCCTGCGATGACAACGAAACAAATAACTCTTCTCTTCCTCTTCTCCCTCACCGTCACCCTCGCCTCGGCCCAGCTAAAAGTAGCCCGCCTCTTCGGCGACCACATGGTGCTGCAACGCGAAAAGCCCGTCAAAGTCTGGGGATGGGCCAATAAGGGAGACAAAGTTGAACTGAGCTTCAACCACCAAAAAGCCACCGCCAAGGCCGACGCCGACGGCAAATGGATGGCCGAACTACCCGCCATGTCGGCGGGTGGGCCTTACGAATTGGTAGTGAAAACCAAGAAAGACGAAGTAAAGCTGACGGATATCCTGGTCGGTGAAGTGTGGCTGCTGTCGGGGCAGTCGAACATGGAATGGCGGGTGAA
>JBBSKK010000532.1:0-2976 GCA_038256395.1 Cytophagales bacterium
CAATTATTTTAAAAAGGTCTTTTTGCAAAGAATCTAATGCCGCCGCCGGATCGGGCGACTTCATGAAGGTTTCACCAATCAGAAATCCCTGGTAGCCCTGCTCAAAAAGGCGGACAATCGTTTCGGCGGCTTTCAGACCGCTTTCGGAGATTTTTACAAAACGGTCGGGAATTTGCGCCGCAAGTTCGACGGAAGTCTCCACGGAAGTCGAGAAGGTTTTCAGGTTTCGATTGTTGACGCCCACCATATCTACCTCGTCGCACAGGCTTTGGGCGAGTTCATCGGCGTCATGAACTTCCAAAAGCACTTCCAGGCTCAGTTCGTGGGCTTTTTTGGCAAGAGATTGTACTTCCTGCGGCGAAAGACAAGCCGCGATAAGTAAAATCACATCCGCCCCTAGCGCTTTGGCTTCAAAAAGCTGGTACTCGTCGATCATAAAATCCTTCCGCAGCATCGGCGTATTCGGAGTCGCCGCGCGGGCTTTGCTAAAATCCGCAAAACTGCCGCCAAAAAATGGCCCGTCTGTCAGCACGGACAAGCCTTTCGCTCCGGCGGCCACGTAGCCCGCCGTGACAACTTCCGGCTCGACGTTGCCATTAATAATTCCCTTAGAAGGCGATTGACGCTTGAATTCCGAGATAATACCTGGCGCATCGGCTTGGCGCAATGCATCGGCCAGCGAAAGCGTTGGCCGTAAAAAAAGTAGCTCGCGCTCCAATGCACTTTGGGACTTCGCAGCCTTGGCAGCGGCGACTTCCAGGCGTTTTTTGGCGACGATTTTGTCTAAAATGTTCATTCGATCTTTTCTAACCCCAAAGATTTATATCCCTCAAAAAGCGCTGCCACCTCGAAACTAAATCCAGGAAGTAATTTACTGGTCATGTAATCTGCAAGCGCGTACGGTGGTAAACCCACGAATTTTCCTTCCTGATTCAATTCGTACACAAAAATAGCCTCATTGCTAAGGTCAACCAACCAGTACTCTTTCACTCCATATTGCTGATACAAAGCAAACTTTTCTCTCAATTCTGTCTGAGCTTTGCCGGAAAGGAGTATTTCTACGGCTATATCAGGTGCGCCAATTCCTCCCGCATCATCCAGATTTGATTCATCGAAGAATACGGTTAAATCCGGTTGAACGACGGTAAAAACCATTTCGTCGGGCTGGCCTTTTAAAGTAGAGAAGCGGACGTCCAACGGCGCAGCGTATGCATGATAAGCTTTACCAGTATCCTTGAAATAATTATAAAGCCGTCCCGCGATTTGACCAGAAACCGATTGGTGCTTGGTCGTTGTGGACGGGATTTTGAAGATTTTGCCCTTAATCAGCTCTACGCGCAAGAAGTCTTCAAACCGCCATTGGTAGTAGTCCGCGTAGCTGTACGTTCCGTTTAAATCCAGTTGATCCAGGCTCGATATCATAGTTGTACCAGTTTTTGAAAACTCTCTAACGCCTTTTTACTCTCGATAGATTCCCGTGCCTTTGCCACTGCATCGAGCAAGCTAAGCGACGAGTCGGCAGCGTGTAGCGCCAGCGCCGCGTTGGCTACGACGGCCTGTTTCTGCGCGGAGGTGGCTTCGTCGTTCAGCACGTTCATAAATATCTGGGCCGACTCCGCGACGGTTTCGCCCCCGGCCAAATCCTCCGCCCGAAAGGTGTCCAGTCCCAACTGCGCGGGGGACAGTACTTGCTCGGCTTGGGGAGTGATGATTTTGAACGGCCCCGTCAGCGATACCTCGTCGTAGCCATCCAGTCCGTGGACGACCATGAATTTCTTGTCGGTTTGCTGGTAAAGATAGGCATAAAGCCGCGCCAATTCAAGGCTGAATACCCCGGCAAGCTGTTTTTGGGGGAAAGCCGGATTGGTCATCGGGCCCAACATATTGAAAAAAGTCTTGACGCCCAACTCCCGCCGCACCGGGGCGACGTTCTTCATGGCCGGATGAAACAAAGGCGCGTGCAGAAAGCAAACGCCCGTTTCGGCTATGGCCCGTTCGAGGTGGTCTTGCTCGTTGCTGAATTTTACGCCGAGGTATTCTAGCACCGTCGAAGAGCCGCAGGTCGAGGACACGCCGTGGTTGCCATGCTTGGCGACGCGCTGCCCCGCCCCCGCGACTACGAAGCACGAGAGTGTGGATATATTGAAGGTATCCTTGCCGTCGCCGCCCGTACCGCAAACATCCATCGGGTCGTAGTCGGCCAAATCCACCGCCAGGCAAAGTTCCAGCATGGCGTCGCGGAAGCCTTCCAACTCGGCCACCGTCACGCTGCGCATGGCGTAAATGGTCAGGAAAGCCGCGATTTGGGACGTATTGTAGTCGCCCTTGGCGATACCCATCAGCACTTCTTTGGATTGCTCTTTGCTGAGGGCTTTGTATTCAAATAAGTGGTCGAGTATTTTTTTCATGAAGAGGTTGGAGTTCAATCATTCAGCCAGTTTTGCATCATTTCCTTGCCGTGTTCAGTCAACACGGACTCAGGGTGGAATTGCAAGCCACGCACGTCGTACTTCTTATGCGAAAGTCCCATAACGCGCCCTTTTTCATCCACGGCGGTAATCGTCATTGTATCCGGTACGGTTTCGGGAACGATCGTCCAGGAATGGTAGCGGCCTACGTCAAACTTGGCAGGAAGCCCTTTGAAAAGACGTTCACTAGGATCCGTCACGATATTTTGGTCGCTGATACCGTGAAGTACATCCGTCATATTTTCCAGCGTGCCTCCAAACACTTCGCCTATGCCCTGATGACCAAGGCAAATGCCCAGGATGCTCTTGGAAGACGCGTATTCACGCACTAAATCCTGCATAATACCCGCTTCGACCGGAATACCCGGACCGGGCGAAAGCAGGATTTTATCGTACTCAGCCACCGCTTCCAGCGTGATTTTGTCATTCCTAACTACCTCTACCCTGTCGTGTAACTCACGCAGAATGTACACCAGGTTATAGGTAAAGGAATCGTAATTGTCCAGAA
>JBBSKK010000533.1:0-2958 GCA_038256395.1 Cytophagales bacterium
GCCGCTGTGCTGGTGCGCTTTGCTGAATGTAATGACGGGATAAACCAAGATCGCAAAATTCGGCCGGGCCTATTCGCTGGCTTTTTCGCCCCGGTCGAAGTGCGTCGAAAGCGTTGCGGCCAAATGCCCGCCCGCCGAGAAACCCATCACGCCGATCTGGTCGGGCTTGATGTTGTACTTATTCGCACTCTGTCGGATAAGTTTCATTCCCTGCATAGCGTCCTTCAGCGGCACCTCGTGCTGGTTAGTCATAGCGGCGGGATCGGGCAGCCGGTATTTCAGCACAAAGGCCGCGATGCCCCGCGCCTTGAACCACTCGGCAATCTGCGAGCCTTCGTGTTCGGCGGCCAAAATGCCGTAGCCCCCACCGGGACAAATCATCACGGCTGCTCCGGTGGCTTTGTCTTTGGCTGGAATGTAGGCCGTCATCGACGGGACAGTTACGCCGCTAATGCGCAACATTCCGTCGTTGGTCGTTTTTTCTTCCACCGAATTAGGAATGGCGTTCGGGATTTTGCCAGCGGGCCACAGCATGATGGTTTCGTTTTGGGCCAGAGCGGCCAGTGATAGCGCGGTTAGCGACACGAGGCAAAGCAGTTTTTTCATTTTCAAAAAATTATTTTTTACAAAAAGACTGAACAACAAAGTACATACCCGACTTATCAATTCATCTGGCAAATAATTCGCGCAAGGCATGATATTTTAGTAATCAATCGCGCCTTAAGCGATTTTCAGAGACGGTACAGAAGCCCTCATCATTCATCATTCATCACTAAAAATAAATGCTGCTGCAATCTGACTCCGCCCGCTTAAAAGACGTCCCGCAACAAATAGACATGAATCTTGGCGCTGCCGTGGAACGCGTCGATAAATGGGTCGATGGTTTCATTAGACTGATTCCCAATCTTGTCGTTGCCGTGCTGGTTATCGCCCTTTTTTACGGATTGGGCTCTTTGGCGCGGCGCATCATCCGGCAGCGCACCTCCCGCAAGCAGCGCGACAACCTCGGCGACGTGCTGGGAGGCTTCGTGCGTTGGGTCATTATTATCCTGGGTTTCCTGCTGGGAGCCACGATCGTGATTCCTTCCCTGAAACCCGGCGATCTTATTGCGGGGCTGGGCGTGAGTTCGGTGGCAATTGGTTTTGCCTTTAAGGATATTTTGCAAAACTGGCTGGCGGGCTTACTCATTCTGTTACGTCAGCCTTTCAATACCCACGACCAAATCGAAGTCAATGGCTACGAGGGTACCGTGGAGCGCATCGAAACCCGCGCCACGATCATCAAGACCTACGACGGTCAGCGGGCCGTGATTCCTAACAGCGATATTTATACTAATTCTGTGCTGGTGAAAACTGCCCACGAAAAACGCCGCAGCGAGTACGACGTAGGCATCGGCTACGGCGACGGCATCGAAGAAGCCTGCGAGGTAATCCGCAAGGCCGTGGATGCGATTCCCGAAGTGGAAACTGACCCCGGCGTAGAGGTATTTCCCTGGGATTTGGCCGCCAGTTGGGTCAGCCTACGGGTGCGCTGGTGGACGAACAGCCGCCGCGCCGACGTGGTACAAGTTCGGGCCAAAGTGATCCGGGCCATCAAGGACGCCCTCGACCAGGCCCGCATCGATATGCCCTACACCACCGAAGTACACCTCTTCCACGACCAAACCGAAGCTAACGAAGGCAACCGTAGCCAACAGCGCGAAGGCTGGCCCGCACCCAAAGAAGGTTCTACGCAGCCGCGCTGGAAGGCGCAACTGGAAGCAAGGAAGGAAGAGGAAAAATCGAACGAACGGTCAAAATCTGATAACCGGGAGCAAAAGTCCGACGAGCCAAAATCCGACCGCCGCTGATTAAACAGACCGGGCGATCTACTTTACAATCACGCCATCGGCTACGAAGGCCAACTCGTTTTTTGGGTCGGTAATTTGGGCGATTTCCGCCTTGCTCTTCCCGGCGTCTTCGGCGTAGTGACGCAACTCTGAAACGGGCGTCGTCTTTTTCTGCGCCACACCTTCCACGACGACCGTCTTGCCCGCAATGTCTTTGGGAACAAAGAAGCCGTAGTCCTTGAAGGTCACGCGCATGGTTTCGCCATTGTCCATCTTCACTTTCATCCAGCAGCCCTTCGCCTGGCAGACCGACTCCACCGTACCAGTCACTTTGGTGTTCAGGGTTTCCTTGTCACCCATCTTAACGGGTAACTGACTGGCTTCGATGGCCGATTTTTCGTTAATTTTCTTGCCGAATTTTTCCTGGGCTTGGGCCTGGAAAGCCAGGGCTAGGCAGAGGGCAACTGCGAATAGGTTCTTCATGGTATAACAGTTTTTATAAAATTTTTGAAATGTAAAGGTACAACTGGAAAGTTATCTGATAATTGTTCAAAAAGCAAAAAAGCAACGCCCCCACGTTATCACTTTCCCACGCCAAAAACGTTACTCCAACACCTGCACCCACCCCTTGCACCGACTACCTTGTGGCGTCACGATTTCGTAAAAGTACGTGCCGTTGGTTGTGCCTTTGCCCCAGTCGTTGCGGTAGTCGTCGGCTTTAAAAATCTCCTTGCCCCAGCGGTTGAAGACCTGTAACGAACTCCCGCTCACAGGTACCATGAAGGCGTCGTTTTTGCCATCGCCATTGGGCGTGATTACGTTCGGCAGCACCAGAGGTGGCGCGGCATTTAGCGTACGGGATACCGTGAGGGCGCAGCCCGCTTTGTTGTAGGAAGTCAGCGTAACGACGTATTGCCCGGGTTGTTCATAGCTACGGTCTTTCACGTCAAGGGTAGTCATCATCGGCCCCGCCCCGACGTTCCACTCGTAGCGGTCGGCGTTTTTGGTGCGGTTCAAAAACTGGTACTTCACGGGTTCGTTGCAGGCTTCCCCGGCCTGGGCTATGTCGAACAGTGGTTCGTAGTTCCGGTCTACGGTCACCACCACCTGTTTCTCGGGTTTACAGCCA
>JBBSKK010000534.1:0-2945 GCA_038256395.1 Cytophagales bacterium
AAAAAGCCGTGGCCTCCCTCAAATTGGCGGGCCTACTGGTGAACGCCGTGGCAGCCAAGCAGAATTTCCTGGAAGTGAGCGCGGTGAATGCTCCGGAATTTTCGGACGCCAAAGTGGCTCTTCTGACGCCGCTGGCCGAGCAAATCATCTGGCTGAAACTAGGCGACACCAAAATCACCGACGCCGCGATGGGCGAAATTACCAAACTCAAAAACCTCAACAAACTGCACCTCGAGTACACCGCCGTGACCGACGCCGGGCTGAAAAATCTGCAAAACCTTCCCTACCTCGAATACCTCAACCTCGTCGGCACGAAAGTCACCGACGCCGGACTGCAAAGCCTTGCGAGTTTGAAGAATATCAAGGATGTTTATGTCTGGAAATCGGGCGTCACGGATGCGGGCATCGCCCAACTCCGCAAGGCCCGCCCCGAGTTGAATATCGTCACTGGCCTGGATGAAGCCGCTGTCGCCGCCTTCCTGCAAGCGGGCAAGGCGGACTCGACGCAAGTGGCTCAGAAAGAGGAGAAATAGCGGTACATTGGCGGGGCCTTTGGAATTTTGAAACAAAAAGACCTAAACTTTACAGATATGGAAGTCAAAGAAGAAATCAAATACCAAGTGGGCGAAATGACGAAAGACCCTTTCGAAATGAACGAGGAAGAACTGGCAAAAACAATGTACTACCGACGCTCGAAAGTACCTTTTCTCCATTGGGCAACCGCTGGTGTATCGGCGGGAAGATGGCCGTTTCGTAGCTGAATTTGAGGACGGACGAATCGAGCTTGTTCGATGAATATCTATCTCATCGCTGGTTCTCCCGCTCACTCGCAAGACCAATCCCCTTTCCGCCTGGGTCACTTTCAACGGTTTGGAAGGCTATCTGATTTGAAGAAATCAGCTTAGCCCCGACTTACCACCCTCTTCTCCCAATCTCTTTCTTAAAATCTTTGCAAAAAAAAGTCCAAATTGCCATAGTAAATGGGCGGTTGCTGCTCCTTTTGGGGTAGAACGATAAACCTTATTGCCTATGTAAATATTTGAATTCTATTGCCAACTGACACCAGCCCGCTCGGAGCGGAAGTTCCTCCGCACCGCCCGACCTATGATTAATTAGCCCAGAGCTAACCACGCAAATTTACAATCAACTCTGTTTTACTTCAATTTTTTCTAATACTAATCTATGAAAGATACTACCCAAAGGGCCAGTCTGCTCGGCAGACTATGGCTGCTAACTTTAACCCTGCTCCTGACGGCAGCTTTCGGCGCGTTCGCGCAGGACGTCACCGTCACGGGCAAGGTCAATGACGAGGCCGGGGCCGGCATTCCCGGCGTGAACGTCGTGGTCAAGAACTCCACGCGAGGCACGACCACCGATGCCGATGGAAACTTTTCCATTAACGCACCCAGCGCAAATGCTACCCTGATTCTTTCCTCGATCGGCTTCACGACCCAGGAAATCGAATTGAATGGCCGTACCAACCTACCCGTGCAACTCGCCACCGACACCAAGTCGCTCAGCGAAGTAGTTGTAGTAGGATACGGCACGCAAAAGAAAGAAACCATAACGGGATCAGTTGTGTCTGTCAAGGGCGACGAACTGGTGAAATCTCCCGCCGTCAACCTGGCCAACTCCCTGGCGGGTCGCCTGCCGGGTGTGACGGTCGTGAACCGTTCCGGTGAGCCAGGTGCTGACGGCGCTACTATCCGTATTCGCGGTGCCAACACGCTGGGTAACAATAGCGCTCTGATCGTGATCGACGGCATTCCTAATCGTACGGGTGGTTTGGACAGGATCAATCCCAACGACATCGAGAGTATCTCGGTACTGAAAGATGCGGCTGCCGCAATCTACGGTTCACGGGCCGCCAATGGTGTGATCCTGATTACGACCAAAAGAGGTAAATTGGGCAAGCCTTCGCTTTCCTATTCGTTCAATCAGGGTTTTGCCAATCCGACGGTTTTGCCAAATACGGCCGATGCGGCGCAGTACACAAGTATGCTCAACGACCTGGACATCTATGCTCTTCCGGTTGCTGAGTGGGCGGCGGCCAACGAAGCCTACAAAACTACGGGTAGTTATACCCGTCCAAATGGATCTGTCCGTAAGGCACCCTACACGCCCGAAGATTTGCAAAAGTACCGCGATGGCTCCGATCCCTGGGGCCACCCTAATACCGATTGGTACGCGGCGACTTTGAAGAAGAACTCCCCGCAATCACGGCATAATGTGCAGTTGACCGGAGGTACGGAAACGGTGAAGTACCTGGCTTCATTAGGTTATCAAAACCAGGATGGCTACTACATCAATTCCGCCACGGGCTACAAGCAGTACGACCTGCGGATCAACCTGGACGCCACGATCAATAAGTATATAAAGGTCAATTTGGGTATTCTGGGTCGTCAGGAAAACCGGGCGTATCCTACCAAAAGTGCCAACACCATTTTCCGGATGTTGCAGCGCGGCAAGCCCCAGGAACCAGCTTATTGGCCCGACGGACGACCCGGCCCCGACATCGAGAATGGTGAGAACCCCGTCGTTATCACGACCGACTTGAGCGGGTACGATCGCAACACGCGCAACTATGTACAAACCAACGGCTCGCTCGAGATCAAAATTCCGGGTGTGGATGGGTTGAAGTTTACGGGTACCGGAGCGGTCGACAACGAAAGTATCAACGGCAAGTTCTGGAACATCCCCTGGACGCTTTATCAGCGTGGCAGTGGTTTCGAGGCGGATGGCACAACCCCGAAGTTGGTGGCTAGTGTGCGCGGCCCCGCTGAACCTCAGTTGACACTCCGTAATTCCAATCAACTCAACATTTTGTTGGGTGGGGTTTTCTCTTACGATAAAACGTTTGGTAATCATACGCTCAACCTTCTGGCTGGCATGAACCGAGAGACCATTTCGGGTGATAACTTCAATGCCTACCGTCGGTTTTTCAT
>JBBSKK010000535.1:0-2936 GCA_038256395.1 Cytophagales bacterium
GACCCACGTTTGTGCCGTCGTTTATCTCCTCGGCTTGCCAGACTTTCTTGTCAAAACCCTTCTTGCCGCCGTGCAGGTGGTTGGGGCCATTGTTCTTGACCAGCGTGTAAGTTTCGCCATCCAACTCGAACTCGCCCCCGGCGATGCGGTTGCCGTAGCGGCCCACCAGCGCCCCGAAGAACGGGTGCCCGGCCACGTAGTTGCTTAGTGAGTCGAAGCCCAGCACGACATCGGCCATTTGTCCATCCTTGTCGGGGGCCATCCACTTGGTGATGATGCCGCCGTAGTTAGTGATTTGCACCACCATGCCGTTGGCGTTGGTGAGAGTGTAAAGGTCGGCGGCTATGCTGTCGCCCGAGGCGCCGAAGGCTTCTTTGGTGATCGTGGATTCCATTTTGTTTTCTTCTGTATTGGTTTCACAATTCATCAAAAAGCTGCCCAGCAGCGCAATGGCAACAATCGGCAGCATTTTCTTCAGCGGTTTCGGTACGGCGAGTCTCTTGTTAATCATCGGAAGGGTAGTTTGAGTTTGGGTTTGGGCAAGAAAAGCTGGCTCGACCCTAAAATTACTCTTTTCGGCGTCAGCCCTTGATTTCGGCGGTGCCATCGGTGATGTTTACCCGGTAGCAGGGCAGCTCTATCCCGAATTCATTATGGTAGGCTTCCTTCATTTTTCGCTCGAAGCGGTCGGCCCCCTCGCGCCACACCAGGTTGATGGTGCAGCCGCCGAAGCCGCCACCCATCATGCGCGCCCCCGATACGTCGCCGTTGCGGCGGGTTTGGTCCACCAGAAAATCCAGCTCGGGGCAGCTTACTTCGTACATATTTTGCAAGCCGTCGTGGGTGTCGTACATTTTTTCGCCGAAGCTTTCCAAATCGCCTTCCAGAAGTAGTTGACAGGCTTCCTGCACCCGCTGAATTTCTTCGGTCATGAATTTGCAGCGTTTGTACACGGTCGGCCCCATTTCTTTCTCATGTTCGGCCACCATGTCGGGCGTCGCGTCGCGCAGACTGTGTACTTCGGGATAATATTGATGCAGAATTTCCACACCCCGCTCGCACTCCTGCCGCCGGAGGTTGTACTCTGAATCCGCCAGAGAATGCTTCACTTTGGTATCGCAGAGAATCAACAAATACTCGTCCATCGGAAAGGGAAAGTACTCATATTCCAGCGAGCGGCAGTCGAGTTGGATCACGGACTTCTCCTTGCCAAAAACCGAAGCAAACTGGTCCATGATGCCGCACTTCATGCCCACGTATTCGTTCTCGGCCCGCTGCGCCATTTTGACGATTTCCAGCCGATTGAGGCCCAGATCAAATAACTCGTTCAATGCAAAAAGCAGACAGCACTCCAAAGCCGCTGAGGAAGACATTCCTGCCCCCACCGGCAAATCGCCACCAAAAGAAGCCTGGAATCCTTTGATTTTCAGTCCTTGTTTTTGCAATTGATCTAAAACTGCAAGCTGATACACGGGCCATAGCGGCGCGGGTTTTGACAAATCATCGAGCCGGAATTCGTAGGATTCATTCAAATCTACGGCCTCCAACTGCACCAGATCGTCCTCGCGGGGGGCGATGGCAAAATACACGGCCTTGTCCACGCTGGCGGGCAGCACGAAGCCATTGTTGTAGTCGGTGTGTTCGCCGATGAGGTTAATGCGTCCCGGCGAGCGGAAGAGGCGGGGCGTTTGCTGGTATTTTTTGGTAAAAGCGTCCCGAATGCGGGCCGCGGTAAGGTTTTTATTATCAGGCATATTTACCCACGTCATTTCATGATTTGCAATCTATTCAATTCCGCCTGGTAGAGCCGCGCATTCGCCAGATGATCGGCGTAGTTTTCCGAGAAAGCGTGGTAGCCCGACAGGTCCGCCTTGGCGCACATATAGGTGTAGTCGTGTTTTTCGTAGTTCAGCACGGCATCCAGCGACACCTGGTCGGCCAGACGGATGGGGCCGGGTGGCAGTCCGGTGTTGAGGTAGGTATTGTAGGGCGAGGGCGTCATCAGTTGGGCGGTCAGAATACGCTTGATGGCAAAATCCCCCAGCGCAAACTTCACCGTCGGGTCGGCTTGCAGCGGCATCCCGGTCTGGAGGCGGTTGATGTACATCCCGGCCACGCGGGGGCGTTCGTCGGGCTTGCGGGCCTGCTCCTCTTCCACTATGGAAGCCAAAATAGACACCTGCTCGGGTGTCAGATTGATAGCTTTGGCTTTGGCTTTCCGCTCATCATTCCAGAATTTCTGGTACTCGCTGTGCATCCGGTCGAGGAAGCGCTCGGGGCTGACGTCCCAGTATATGTCGTAAGTATTGGGCAAGAACATACTCATGATGGTCGTCGTGTCGAGGCCGTACTTCTGCGCCAGGGCGGGATCCCCGAGGGCTTCGCGGAACTTCTGCTCCCCAAACGCAAAGCGCGGCCCGATGCGCTCGATGAGTTCGTTTTTTAGACGAATATTGTTAAAAGTCAGCCGCACCGCGTCCTGATCCCCTTCGCGGAGTTTCTGAATCACCGTATAGTTGGTGGCATCGGGCTTAATCACGTACCGCCCGGCCTTCACCCGCTCGGGGTATTTCAGCAATTTGGCCACAAACCGAAAGGAAATCTCGTCGTTGATGACTTCGTTTTTCTTCAAAGTATCAATCACCGATTCGTAGGTAGCATTTTCGGGAATCAGCAGCGCAAAGCTCTGCTCCGCCTCCAATTGCAAATTAGGCGTCTTGAAGATTTGCCAAAAATAAAAAGTGAAAGAGGTGGTCAAAACCGCCAGGGTAATGAAGAGACCTACTTTGAGGTTACGGGACATTTAAATTTAGTTGATAATGGAGAGTTGATAGTTGATAATGCTTTTTCGCTCCTTTCAGGTATTTTATCAGTTCAAAATGTGAAAGTTTGTGTCGGTTCCAACCAAATCTAAGTTTTCAAACTCATAAGAAAGA
>JBBSKK010000536.1:0-2927 GCA_038256395.1 Cytophagales bacterium
AAAGAAAACTGAAACGTAAAACGTGCTAAGAAGCTAATAGCTACTTATAGGGCTCATCACAGTAGTAAGCCACGGGGCGGCAGGCTGACGGTTTCCAGCCAAAACCCCCGCAAGTTGTCGAAGTAAGCGGCCCAGTCCTGGTAGTTGTCCGATTTGACCATGTAAGCGTTGGCACCCTGGGCGTAGCACGCCCCGACGTCTTCGCTCGATTCCGAATAGCTGAACATGACAATGGGCATGGTCGGCTGATTATGTTCTAAAAAGTATTTTTTGAGTTTTTTCAGCGCAAGCAGTCCGTCCTCCCGCGCGGGCATATACAGGTCCAACAGAATCATATTCAGGACTTTCCTCCCGGCCTCCCGCTTGTCGGTGGCCAGATAGGCCAGCGCCTCTGGCAGGTTGGAGACACCCACGGTGTTGATTCCTGGCATTCGCTCCTTCACCGCTTTCTGGATCAGGAACAGTTGGTCTGCGTTGTCTTCCACGATCAGGATTGAATTCCGGCAGAATCGTGAAGCCGCGTCAGATGAGTTAGTAGTAAGCATATACTTTAGAGTCAAGTTTACAAAACAAAGATACCAATTTAACCGCCGACCGTCCCATACTCACTGCTTTATTTCCAGCTAAATTTGCGGACTTACATTTAAAATAAGTCGGTGATTATCCATAATTATCGAAGTCAAGGCCTGAAACAACAACTGGCCGAAAGCCTAATAGCTATTGCACCAATTTCTGCCTACATTTGGCTTTGCCTGGCCGCCTAATTGGGGAGTACCTCCTCCGGTCAGAATCGTAACAACCAGGTGTTGACTTCTTTCCCCATTTCAAGACTATGGCTTTGCCCTCTGTCGCCGATCGGCCCTTCGCCGAGTTGGCTTCTTACCTATTTAGCCGCCGCGATGCCATCCTGAGCCGCTGGCGAACCGCCTGCGAGAGCGACCCTTCGCTGTCCGGTATGGCGAGCATGAACCGCGGGGAATTCAACAACCACATTCCCGTACTGCTGAACACCCTGGAACAGCGGCTCCGCCAACAAACCGAAGGCAACGACCCGCTACAGGTGGGCATGGCCCACGGTCTTCACCGCTGGCACAAAGGCCTCGCGCTCACCGACCTGTTCACCGAACTGGATCATCTTTACCTCGTACTGGCCGACGAAGTCCAGGATTTTCTCCGGCAGAACCCCGATACCGATTCAACGGTGATTCTGGCGGCGTTGGAACAAATCGCCCGTCTGAAAAGCGAGACTATCAAGGGTAGCGCTACCGAATACGACACCCAGAAGCAGGTCACGGCCGCCAGCCGGAGGGCGGGACTTCAGCAGGCACTCGACCAACTTAACCAACTGGGCCAGGATCGCAGCGAACTGCTGCGTACCTCTTCGCACGATTTGAAAAGTTCTTTCGGAGCCATTCAGGGGGCGGCTTTCCTGCTCAATCAGGAGGGCAAGACCGAAGAAGAACGAACCCACCTCACGGAGATGCTCAACCGCAACCTCACCAACGTGCGCACCATGCTGGTACAACTCACCGACCTGGCGCGGCTGGAAGCGGGCCAGGAAAGCGTGGAGGGGTCGGACTTCGACGCCGCCCAACTCCTGCGTGAACTTGTCGAGAGCGTTCAGCCGCTGCTGGGGGAGAAAAAGCTGGTGCTGCGGGCCGATGGCCCCGAAACGCTGCCCGTCCATGGTGATGTCGTGAAAATCCAACGGATTGTGCAGAACCTGGTGCTGAACGCCATCCGATACACCACCGAAGGCACCGTATCGGTATCCTGGTCGTCAGAAGGTAACTACCGCTGGTACGTCAGTGTGCAGGATTCTGGCCCAGGGCTACCACCGGGACCAATGTCCCTACTGGCCCAGCAACTTAAGCCTAGGCCCGACCTGGAGCAGTCGGCGGTCATGCACCGTGATGCTTCGACCGACTCCCTGGAACTACCTCCGACCACCCTGCCACCCGGCAGCGGGCAAATAGGGGAAGGCATCGGGCTGCATATCGTCAAGCGGCTCTGCGAGTTGGTCGAGGCTGCTCTGGAAGTCGAAACCGAAGCGGGCAAAGGGTCTATTTTCCGCATCCGGCTGCCCGTAAAATTCGGCGATTCATAAAACCAGGCTTCCGCTTTTTAACGCTTGCTATTGTAGGGGTCGTAACTACTTACTCGGCGGCATCGAAGGCCGCACCTCTACCTTGCTGGGCAGCGTCCGGGCGGGCATCTTGATGAGGTCTACCACAATTTGGCCGATGTCCTCGGGCTGGATTTTCCAGGCGTCCTCCTTGCTGGGTTCGTGGTCGTTGAAATGCGTGGCTACCGAGCCGGGCATAATCGTACTCACCTTGATGCCGTCGTCGCGCACATCCAGCATCATCGCTTGCGTAAAGCCCACCAAGCCAAATTTGCTGGCATTATAGGCCGCGCCCTGCGCGAAGAAATTGGTACCCGCCAGGCTGGCGATGCTGATGAAATAGCCCTGCGATTTTTTCAGCGCGTCCAGCGCCGCCTTCGCGCTGTGGAAAACGCCCGTCAGGTTTATGTCGATGGTTTCGTGCCATTCCTTATCCGTCATTTCCTGGATTTTGGCAAAATGTCCCACGCCCGCGTTGGCGATAAGGTAATCCAGACGTCCCCAGTGTTCCAGCACGGCGGCTACGGCTTTTTCCTGGGCGGTCAGGCTGCGGACATCCGCCACTAGTCCCAGCGCGTAACCGTCCTTTATTTTATTCAAAGATGCCGCCGCCTTATCCGCATTTTCCTGCGAACGGCTGGTAATGGCCACTTTGATTCCTTGGTTAATAAGGGCTTCGGCCACGCCGTAGCCAATTCCCATGCTGCCGCCCGTAACAAGGGCGGTCTTGATCGTGTCGCTCATTTTAATTGAGTTGAGAGTTGAAAGTTGAAAGTTGAGAGTGTTTTTTTCTAAAACATCT
>JBBSKK010000537.1:0-2923 GCA_038256395.1 Cytophagales bacterium
ACGATGGCGTGTACAACAGCCAGGTGCGCGGCCCGCAACCTGAAACGGTGGCCGACTATGTGATCGAAGCAAAAACCTAGAGCGGCAATCAGGTTTTAGCACAAATAGAAAATAACTTCCTCCGGCGGGTGGAGCATACTTTCGAGCCAACGGAAGTGGAATCCATTCGCATCAAAGTACTGCGAACGCATGGCGACGAACTTGCCCGGATTTTTGAGGTTAGAGGCTATTTGGAAGAGGTGCGGGGGGTATGAGAATACTTAAACCTATGCTTCGGGCATGATGTAGTTGAGGAAAAGTTTGAATAAAAGTCTCATAATCTGGAAAATCTCGATTTCATAGTCATGGCCGCCTTTGCGGTGTTCCAGCTACTTTTAGGACTAGCCTTCTCCCGCACAGGCACCGACGCAAAGTCGTTCTTTGCAGCCGGGGAGTCCGCGCCCTGGTGGGTAAGCGGCCTATCGCTGTTTATGAGTTTCCTGTCGGCGGGAACGTTCGTCGTTTGGGGGTCGATTGCCTACGATTTGGGTTTTGTTGCCATCACGATTCAGCTTACGATGTGCGTGGGTGGCTTGGTGACGGCCTACTTCCTCGCCGCCAAATGGAAGCGTACCCACGCGCTGACCGCCGCTGAGTACATTGGCCGCCGACTGGGCGTGAAAGTGCAGCAGTTGTTCACCTATCTGCTTACGCTTTTTACCCTGTTCACCATTGGCGGGGTATTATATCCGGTGGGTAAGCTCGTGTACGTCGCCACGCCTTTTTCGCTCGAAACCTGCATTATCGCGCTGGGATTAATGGTCATTCTGTACACGGCGATGGGTGGCCTGTGGGCCGTGCTGGTCACGGATGTGCTGCAATTCGTCATTCTTTTGGCGGCAGTACTCATCCTCGTCCCGCTCGCCCTAGAACGCACTGATGGCTTCAGTGCCTTTGTCGAAAAAGTCCCTGCTGATTTTTTCAATGTGTTCAACGGAGAGTTTTCTTTTGGTTTCGTGCTGGCCTTTACGCTCTTTCACGTCGTTTTTATCGGCGGTAACTGGGCTTACGTGCAACGCTACACCAGCGTTCGCACGCCGGGCGAATCGAAAAAAGTCGCCTACCTCTTTACGGGGCTGTACGCCGTGAGTCCGTTTTTGTGGATGCTCCCGCCCATGATTTTTCGTTCGCTCAATCCCAATTTGTCGGGGCTGGAATCGGAGGGTGCTTACATTCTCATGGCGCAACTCGTGCTGCCTGCCGGACTGGTGGGGCTGATGCTGGCGGCGATGGTTTCCGCCACGGCCAGTACCGCTAATACGCTGCTCAATATGCTGGCGGCGGTTTTTACCAACGATGTGTACAAAAAACTCATCAATCCCGATGCTGGTGAAAAGACGCAGGTGCGGGTGGGACGCAGTATGACGGTCGTCTTCGGTCTCATCACGATTGGCATCGCCCTGGCCGTGCCGCACATCGGCGGCCTGGTCAATCTGGTGCTGAGCGTGGGGGCTATTTCGGGCGGGTCGTTGCTGCTGCCAACGCTCTGGACGCTGTTTTCTAAAAAGCAAAATGCCACTTCCATCCTGGTCGTGTCGCTCGTGAGTCTGGCGGTGGGGCTGTTTTTCAAATTCGTTACGCCCGTATTGTTCGATTTCTCCCTCAGCCGGGCGGCGGAAATGTCGCTGGGTGTAGGGTTGCCACTAATGATATTGGCGTTCTACGAGTGGGTTGTGTTTAAAAACAAACCACAGGATCAGCAGTATAGTCAGTACTTGGCTTGGTACACAATGCGACATAAAACCGTAATGGCGGAGGTTACCCAGGCAGTTTCGGGAGCCGCTTTATCCCAAAACACCTTTGCCCTGCGGGCCATCGCCATCAGCTTCGCGTTGACGGGCCTGAGCATTGCCGGGTTGGGAATCAACGGCGGCCGGGATGTGGGGTTGATCGTCGGGATGGGGCTGGTGATCGTGGTCGTGGGGGCTTGGGTAGGGTGGTCGGCGCGGACGCGAAACGCGGTCAGCGTTGGGGTGAACCGGGATTCTTAATATTGCTTAAACCAGATCAATTGAAAAACATTTTCAAACTCTTTCCTGTCATAATCGGCGTTTTCCTTGGGCTAACGCTTCAAGCCCAACCTCTTCCCAAAGCGGTAAGCGTCACGACCTTCGATAGCGATTGGGATTTCCGCACCGACCCGAACGACATTGGCGAGGCCGAAGGCTGGTACAAAGCCGATTATATGCCCTCGCAGTGGGGCAAGATGAATGTCCCCGGCAATTGGGATTTGCGCAATGAATACGCGCATTATGTCGGCAAAGCCTGGTACCACAAAAGGTTCATCGCCCCTTCGGACTGGAAAAACAAAGTAGTAAGGATCGTATTCGAGGCCGTCTATAACGACGCCAAAGTTTGGCTCAATGGCCGTCTTTTGGGTACCGACAAAATCGGGTTCTTACCCTTCGAGTTCGAGATTTCACAATATTTGCACTACGACAAACCCAACGTCCTCGTCGTGCGCGCCGATAACACCTTCCGACGCGGAGCCATCTGGAATTGGGGCGGGATTCGGCGGCCGGTCACAATGGAGGTGACGGACAAACTGCGCTTCGTGCGGCAACACATTACGGCAGTTCCTGATCTGGAAAAAGGTACGGCTACCGTTTCGACCCGGATTTTTTACCAAAATCATGGCGACCAACCCGCCGAGGCAATAGGTTCATTACAAATTATGGCCCAGGGTAAAGCGGTCGGCCCCCCATTGAAATATCAATTCAGCGTGCCCGCCGGAAGTATCGAATCCACGATCGTTTCCACAGTTTTACCCAAAAACCAAGTCCACCTGTGGCATTTCGACGACCCGTTTTTGTACGAATCCAGCATCGTGTCAATTAGGGGAAACGAGGAAAAAACGCAGGAAAAAATCAGCCGCTTTGGCATC
>JBBSKK010000538.1:0-2919 GCA_038256395.1 Cytophagales bacterium
ATTCAGGATCTTTTCATCAATCTCTGGCGCACCCGCGAAAATTTATCCGAAGTGGATAATATCAAATTCTACCTCTTCCGCAGCCTGCGCCGCAACATCCGGCGGCTGTCGGAACGGCAGCAGCGAACGCAGCACCAGGATATTTTTCTGGTATCGGCGGACGAAATTCGCCTTAGCCAAACCCCCGAATTTGCGAACGGTGACGATGAATCGCTGCTGACGCGTCGCCTAAATGCCCTCATTGAAGATCTTCCCCGACGACAGCGGGAAGTCGTGCTGCTCCGCTACTACCAAAACTTTTCGACCGAGGAAATCGCCCTCATCATGGGTGTCACGGAAAAGACCGTCCGTAACACCCTCTTCAATGCCATGACCACCCTTCGAGGCAGTTCGAATCTCCTGAAAGCCTGTCTGGGTACGGTACTTTTTATCTTTTCTTTTTTCTGATTACCAGCATTTTAAAGAGTAGTTGTACCTGATTAAGAGGCAGTGCTACTATTTTTTGTAAAAAAATAGCATTCACAGTGGGTCAAATGTCGGAAGGCGGTCTTTATGCTTTTGAACAGCCTAAAATCAGCCGCCTAGCCATCCCCTACTCTTGGAAAAATATTCCTTTTTTACCGTTGAAGAATTCGTCCGGGACGACTATTTCCGGTCGTGGGTGCTTTCCGAACATCCCGAAACCGAACATTTCTGGCGGGATTTTCAAAACCGCCATCCCGAGCGGAAAGCGATCCTATTGGCCGCCAGGACACTTTTTCTTTCCCTGCACGAGACCCAATCCATCCCCACTGACGAACAGGGACGAAGAATGTGGGCCGTGATCAACGAAGCGACCGCACCCGACCCGGACACCGAGCAACGGGAAGAAATGGCAGCGGGTAGGGTACGTCCCTTTTGGCGCTGGCTATCGGTCGCCGCCGTAGTGCTGGCCGCATTGGGGTTGGGCTGGTTTGTTGTTTTGAATAATTCTGAAAAGCCCGCTTCCCTGGCCGGGCAGTTTGTGGAAAAGACCTTGTCGGCCATTGAAAAAAGGAATACCACCACTCGGCCCCAGCATATTCATTTGAGCGATGGCAGCCGGATCATCCTTTATCCAGGTAGCCAAATCAGATACGCCAACCCTTTCGAGGGAAAAACACGGGAAGTATTTCTTTCGGGAAAAGGGTATTTCGAGGTGACGAAGGATGAAATCAAGCCCTTTATCGTGTACGCCAATCAACTGGTTACCAAGGTAGTCGGGACAAGTTTTATCATCGATGCCTTCGCAGAAGGCAAATCGCCCAGGGTGGAAGTCCACACGGGAAAAGTGAAGGTTTTTACCCTGGAAAAATTTCGTGACGCGCAGCAGGGACGCCCCGAAGAAATGGTGCTTCTTACGGCTAGTCAGCAAACCAGCTACAACGCCACAAAAAAAAGCTTTGCAACCAGCCCTATTCCTAAACCCAACAAAACCAACGCCCCGCAAATCCACCCCGACTTCAATTTCCAAAATGCAGCCGTGGCGGATGTCCTCAGAACGCTGGAAGAGTCGTACGGGGTGACGATCGAGTACAACCAGCAAACTTTAAAAAACTGCAACATCACCGCCCCGCTGAACGAAGAGCCGCTGTTTCGCAAGCTCGACATTGTATGCAAGACCATCGGAGCCACCTACGAAGTATTTGAAACGCGAATCGTAGTGTCCGGGCCGGGATGCGATCTATAACCCATCGAAAACTAAAACCCTTAACCAATTTCCTAACAACCAAACCCCAAACCCTATGCAAAACTTACTACATTTTTTTTCACCACCACGCCGCCTGATGGGCATCGCCTGTCTGCAATGCGCCCTTGTGCTGGCCTTTGCAGGCCTGTCGCTGGCCAACGACGGCATGGCTCAGCAGGTGCTGGAACAGCGAATTACGATTCAGGTCAAAAACAAACCGCTGGCTACCGTGCTGCAAAGCCTGGAAAAGGCAGCGAAGGTGCGCTTTGCCTACATTCCGCAGTTGATTTCGTCCGGCCAAAAACTGTCGGTCAACGCTGAGAACGAAACCTTGCGGGCGGTGCTGGAACGGGTATTAGCTCCCAACGGGCTCACTTACGAAGTGTCTGACGATTTCATTGTTTTGAAAAAATCCGAAACCACAGGAAACCCCAAAGCCACCGAGCGTAATGCTTTCATGAGCGCGGACATCAGCGTTTCGGGCAAAGTTGCCGACGAAAAAAACAGCCCATTACCGGGCGTAAGCGTGGTGTTGAAAGGCACCCAACGCGGTACGACGACTAACACCCAGGGCGAGTACACGCTGAATGTACCGGATCAATCGTCGGTGCTGGTGTTCAGTTTCGTAGGCTACAAGAGCCGGGAGGTGACGGTGGGGAGCCAAAGCAGCATCGACCTTTCCCTCACCCCCGACAACAACGCCCTGGACGAAGTGGTGGTGGTGGGCTACGGCACGCAGAAAAAAGTGAACGTCATCGGTTCGGATTCTCAGATCACCTCCGAGAACATCGAGAACCGGCCCGTCACCCAGGTTTCACAGGCGATTACGGGCCAGATGCCGGGCGTGACCGTCACCCAAAGCACAGGTCGTCCGGGCGTGAGCGGGGGACAAATCCGGGTGCGGGGCGTGGGTTCGTTCGGCGCTACCCCCGACGCGCTAGTGCTGATCGACGGCATTCCGGGCAGCATGAACGACGTCAACCCGAACGACATCAAGACGATTTCAGTCCTGAAAGACGCCTCCTCGGCGGCAATCTACGGGGCCAGGTCGGCCAACGGGGTCGTGTTGATTACTACAAAACTCGGTACTTCCGATAAGCTGTCTGTCAGCTACGACGGCTACACCGGCTTCAATACTGCCACCAAACTACCCGAATTCGCCAACTCCTGGGAATACGCCGAGATGTTCAACATCGCCTCGGGCAGCAATA
>JBBSKK010000539.1:0-2907 GCA_038256395.1 Cytophagales bacterium
AAAACCCTCGACCCCTACACCAACTTCTACGCCGAGGACGACATTGAGGACTACATGACCATGACCACTGGCAAGTACAATGGCATCGGCGCCGTGGTGAGTTCGGCGGAGGACAAGTACACCATCATGATGATTTACGAGGACACGCCGGCCCAAAAGGCGGGTCTGCAATTGGGTGATGAAATCCTGAAAATCGATGGCGTCGACCTCGCCACGCTGGCCGACTCCGACCCGGCGCGGTTGCTGCGCGGACAAACCAACTCCACGACCAAGCTGACCATCAAGCGCTATGGCGTGCAGAAACCCATGGAAATCCCCGTGAGCCGCGACGTGGTGAAAGTGACCAATGTGCCGTACTACGGCATGATCGACGACGAGGTGGGCTACATCGACCTGAAGGACTTCACCGCCACCGCCTCTCGGGAAGTGCGCAATGCTTTCCAGGAATTGAAGGGCAAGGGCATGAAAAAGCTGATTCTCGACGTGCGCGAGAATCCGGGCGGACTGCTGAATATGTCGATCGAAATTGCCAACGTGTTCATTCCCAAGGGTGAAGAAATTGTTTCGACCAAAGGAAAAGTAACGGAATGGAACAAGACGTACTCGGCCTACAACCCCGCGCTGGACACCGAAATTCCGCTGGTGGTGCTGGCCAACAACCGCTCGGCCTCGGCGGCAGAAATCGTTTCGGGCGTGATTCAGGACTACGACCGGGGCGTGTTGATCGGGCAGCGCACCTACGGCAAGGGACTGGTGCAGACCACCCGCGACCTGTCGTACAACACCAAAATGAAGATCACCACCGCCAAGTACTACATTCCGAGCGGCCGCTGCATTCAGGCCATCGACTACAGCCATCGCAACGAAGACGGTAGCGTGGGCAAGGTCCCCGACTCGCTCCAAACCGCCTTCACGACCCGCAATGGCCGGGTGGTGTACGACGGCGGCGGCGTGCTGCCCGACATCCTGACCGAAAAGAAAACCCACTCGCCGCTAGCCAGTACGCTGGCCAGGAAGAGGATGCTGTTCGACTACGCCGTGAAGTACCATTCCGAGCATCCGACCATCAAGCCTGCCCGCGAGTTCCGCGTGACCGACGCCGAGTTCCAGAATTTTACAAAATGGCTGGCTGATAAGGAATACACCTACACCACGCAGGTGGACAAGGATTTAACGGAGTTGGAAGAGGCCGCCAAGAAAGAGAAGTCCTTCAAAGCCATCGAGGAGCAGTTGAAGGCGTTGAAAAGCAAACTCATGCATAATAAAGAAAACGACCTGCAAATCCACAAAGACGAACTGATGGCGCTCTTGCAGGAAGAAATCGTGAAGCACTACTACCTCGAAAAAGGCATGAAGGAAGCCTCGTTCAACAACGACGCCGAAATGAAGGCCGCCCTGGCGCTTTATAAAGACATGGATCGCTACGAGAGTTTGCTGAAGCCTACGAAATAGGCCCGTAATGACCCTGGTAGTTTTGGAAAGAGGTCTTGTTTGATTTCTTCGTCATTACATTATGTTTTGAAAAACAAGCCCTTGACCTTCGGAATTCTGCCCTGGAATCAGCAGACGACTAACCCTTACCAGCAACTCATGGCGGTGGGTATGGAGGAGATAGGCTTACGGGTGGAGCGGCTGCCTTACCTTCCTTTTTTTTTCCTCAGCAACCAGCCGTGGTTCCGATAGCCGACAGCGTCGCCTGCCTGCCCGTCGCCGGGCCAGACAACCCCTACCAACAGCTCATGATGTCGGGGCTGAACAGAAGCGGGGCGTTGAGGGCATTCAGAGGGGTACATGACAGATTTTTGGGGATAGCCCGCACGGTGATCAAGTATCGGCCCACCTACCTGCACTTCGACTGGATCGTTTCCTACTACTACCGCCGCTCGCTTTGGCTGACTTTGCTTAGCGTTCCCGTATTTTGTGGACAAATGCTGCTGGCCCGGGCGCTTGGTACTAAGCTGGTCTGGACGCTGCATAATGTACTCCCCCATGACGCCACCCATCTGGGCATTCATCGCTTTTGCCAAAGATTTCTGGCCCGGCGCTGCGCCTGGATTCGGGTTTTTGCACAAAGCACCATACCCAAAGCTGCGGACGAACTCCGCGTTTCTGAAAGCAAGTTTCGGGTGGTGCCGGAAGGTGATTACACCAGTACCTATCCCGATGAAGTCAGTCGGAAAGAGGCTCGGGAAAAGTTGCAGTTGCCTTCTTCGGCGAAGGTTTTTCTGTATTGCGGCTTGATAAAGCCTTACAAAGGAGTCTTGGAACTTGTCAAGTGTTTCGGAGAGATGTCGCAACCCAACCTGTTTTTGCTCATAGCGGGCAAGGTCATGGACGAGGAATACGGCAGAATGGTTGAAGAAAACCGGCCGCCCAACATCCTTTTTGTGAATGGATATATCGCCGATAACGATCTGCAATACTACTTTCGGGCGGCGGATGTGGTGGTACTTCCGTTCAGGAACATCGAAAATTCGGGTTCGTTAATTATGGCGATGGGCTTCGCCAGGCCCATTATTGCCCCCCGGCAAGGTGTAGTGCTGGAAAGGCTGCCACAACAGGACGAATGGCTGTACGACTCGGAAGATGAATTGCGGCAAAAGCTACGGATGGCCGCTACTGCCACTCGCCCCGCGCTGGAAGCGGCAGGAAATCGTAACTTTGCGGCCTTAGCAAAATACGCCTGGGAGGATTTTGCAATCTTGTTTACATGAAAGTACTCACCGTATTCGGCACGCGTCCTGAAGCCATCAAAATGGCTCCGTTGGTAAAAGTCCTGCACGACTCGCCCGCAATAGAGCAGAAAGTATGCTCCACCGGACAGCACCGCGAGATGCTCGGGCCGATTATGGAATTCATTGAAATTGAAGCCGATTTCGACCTCGACATCATGCAGCCGGGTCAGGA
>JBBSKK010000540.1:0-2896 GCA_038256395.1 Cytophagales bacterium
TAGTCAGCAGAATGCGCCCATCCGCTTGCAGGTTTACATCGCAGACGGTCATGAAGGCTTGCTGTAACGAAGTGGGCCGTGCTTTCAAAGTGTAATCATCCGTGATTTCCACCTGATTTTTAGTACGATTGAGCGCAACTTTGCGGTTCCACGACGCAATGCCCGCTTCGGACGGATAGGCGGCGGCAATGTTCATGTTCAGCATCGCCGCGTTTCCGTCGATGGTACTGCTGACCTGCGTGGCCTCGAATTCTCGCCCTGCCTTTTGACCTATACCATTGACGATGGGCAAGTTGTGGTAGTTCGACTGCGTAAACCACAGTTCGTACCGCTGCGGCGAGAAGGTGCGGGCGGTGTAGTTGCCCCGCCCGGCGTCGATGATGACGGGTTCGCCGTCGAGGTAGAGCAGGAAGTCGCCGACATCGTTGTGGTTGTGGCTCTCGGCGTTATGGCCACCGTGGGTGGCGAGAAAGAAGCCTGTGTTTTTGTCCCGTGCGGTCATCACCTGAATGTCCGACATCCAGGCGTCGGACACCTTGTCGTAGGATGCCGCAGTCTGCACTTTTTGGGCGGTCAGTAGGTTTTCGACGGAACGGAAGCGGTGGAAGCCGCTGACTTTGAGCGAAGCGTCAGAAAAGGCACCAAAAGCCCAGCGCCCCATGTTCACCATGCGGTCGTCTTTTATTGCCTGGCCAAATCGGTAGAGCAGCAGCCCGTCGGGGCGCAGCTTGGGGTCGGCATCGGCGAAGTTGACGAAGTAGTAGCCGTCGATGTGAACTTTATAAAAATACGCCCCCACGTTCTTGATCAACTGATTATTGTAAATATTCACCTTACCCTTGGTGGCCTCGTCCAGCATTTCCAGGCAGTCGTACACGCTGGCGCCGGCGGCGGTCCAGTAGCTCGGTCCTTCGTCGCAGCCACCGTCGTCGCCCAGGCCGTTGAGATAAATATCGAGGTCGAGCATGGCTTTGTGCGTCATTTCGGCGCGGCGGGCAGCATCCTTTTCCAGCATCAGCGTCGTGGCAATCCAGTTGGACATAATCCACGGATTCCAGTTGTTGACCTGTCGGTTCGGGTTGTTCCAGCCGTAGTCGTTGCCGTGGTCGAGCATCGGGAACAGGAAGCGCACGTTGGATTCGTGGTAAATGCGCTGGCGAACGAGTGGGTTAATTTCGTCCAGTTTGTCGCCTACAAAATAATCGGCAAAGGCCAAAATGGTAGCGGTTTCGGCGGTGAAAAGATCGACAATTGGATGCTCGATGTCCGGCAAGCCCGTCCTGCTGATGTGTGCTGGCACGCCCCAATAGCTTTCCTCGCAAATAGACCACACGCCGTTGAGTATGGCTTCGGTAAAACGGCCCTTTCCCTCCACGCTTTCCGCCAAAATTAAATTCATCAACACATTGCGCTTGCCAAAGGAAATGTCGCCGTGCCGCTCACGGTCACCCGAACGTACGTAATCCATCGATACAGAAGCCGAAATGGGCTTGAACTCATAAGCAAGATTGGTCTCGCCTTCCCTGATGATATTTTGCAGGATCGAATCCGGCACAGCGGCTTTCCACTCGGCGGGAGTTTTGGGGTAGGGTTTCCATTGACCTTTGGGTACCAGGGCTTGCTTTACATCGGCCAGGGAATATTTCTGGGCCAAGATATTGCGAGGGGTGACTTGCCCGAATGTTTGACCAATAAAGGCCAATAGCAAAAGTGTAAGTGCAATTTTTTTCATGATTTTGTAAAAAACTTTGTGAAACTCCGTATTAAACTCGGTGAAACTCCGTGACCAAAAAACTACCTCCGTTCAATCACAAACTGAACTTTATCTTTTGCTTTCATTTCTTTGTTGGTCAGCAAAACGCGCTGCACCCGGCTCCCGCCCCACTTAGTTTTGAAACTGCTGTACTCCATGCCTTCGTTGGAAGGAAAGTCGCTGGCAGCACTCCACTTTTTGGCGTCATAGCGAATGACAAACTTCTGATTTTTTGGAGTGGTGATCCTGATTTCACCCGCCGTCCCAAGATCTACATCAGCAATAGTTATAAATGCCTGCTGCAAAGATTTAGGCTTTTCTTTCAAAGCGTATTCATCGGTAATCTCTATACAATGCCTGGTTCGATTGAGAGCTACCGAACGCTTCCAGTCTACGAGCCCAATTTCTGTGGGATAGGCGGCGGCAATCCCCATGGAAAGCCTGGCGGCTTGATCGGTAATGGTACTTTCAGCATCCAGTGCGCCGAACGATCGCCCCGGATTTTGTCCCAGTCCGTTGATGATCGGCAAGTTGTGGTAGTTCGACTGAGTGAACCAAAGTTCGTAGCGTTGGGGGGAGAAGGTACGGGCAGTGTAATTTCCGCGTCCGGCGTCGATAATCACAGGTTCGCCATTGGAGTACAGCAAAAAATCACCCACGTCGTTGTGGTTGTGACTTTCGGCGTTGTGGCCGCCGTGCGTGGCAAGAAACAAACCTGAATCATCACGGGCCGTCATGACTTCGATATCCTCAAACCAGGCATCACGCACTTTTCCGTAAGAAGAAATGGGGTTTCCAATCTTTTTCAGAGTCAGCATATTTTCCAGGCGACGGGGACGGTGATGCCCAGCCAGGTGGATCTCTTCGTTCGGAAATTCGCCGAAAGCCCATTTGCCCATTTCGGTCATTTTTTCGTCGGCCAGGGCTTTGCCAAAGCGATAAAGAAACAGCCCCTCAGGTATCTTGGTGGGATCGGCATCGGCAAAGTTGACGAAGTAGTCGCTGTCAATATGTACTTTGTAGATATAGGCGCCCATTTTCTGAACCAGCGGATGATCAAAAATCTGAACCTTCTGATCGGTGGCAAAGCCCAACAATTCCAGACAGTCGTACACGCTGCCGCCGGCAGCAAACCAGTAGCCA
>JBBSKK010000541.1:0-2883 GCA_038256395.1 Cytophagales bacterium
TGATCGACAAGTCGCACTGGTACCGGGGCTTCCCGGCGGAGTCGCGGATTGCCTACTACGACTCGGCGCATACCAAGGTCAAGGAGGTAGTTCCGGTGCAATTCGAGGAGGTGGACGGTGACTATTTGTCGTTCTACGACGAAGGGCAATTGATGGAAAAAGGCAAGTACGACGGTGGCCAGAAAGTGGGCCGCTGGGTCGAGTACTACCAGTACCGCCGCGCCCGCAAGAAGGCGAATCAGTACCGCAAGAGCCGCTGGGATGAGGACTTCGAGCCGTTCGTACTACGCGAGTGGGACGACAAGGGCAAGCTCATCTACGACAGCAGCAAAGACCCCCGCGCCACCGCCGAGGTGGACGACGACGACCCAAAATGATCGTTCTCCGGGAATCTTTCCTAATTTTGGCGTCGATTTCTCCCGTTTGCTGACGCCCATTCATGGCTTTCCCCCGTTCGACTTTTCTTTTTTTGCAAAAAAACACTTGGGTGGCGGCGTTGCTGTGCGCATTGCCGATTATACTTTACGCGGTAGTTTTTTCGCAGATCGCCCTCAATGTCAACTACGTCGCCTTTGACGATATCCTGATTCTGGGCATCATTCCGGGCTTCGAGGACGCCCCCTGGCTCGAACGCTGGCAGCGGCTCACCGATCCGTTTCCCGAGCATCGGCTGATTTTTTCGCGCTCGCTCGTGCTGCTTTCCTACTATCTTTTTGGCAAAGTCAATTTGGTAAGCCTGATGGTCATCGGCAATCTGTGCTGGGCGGGCTGCGCGGGCGTTTTCTACGCCGTATTTCGTCGGCTGCAGCTATCGCTTTGGTACTTCGTGCCGATCGTGTGGCTTTGGTTCAGCATTCACTCCTTCGAGAATATGTTCTGGGGCGTGAGTTCGCTCTGCAATTTCGGCTTGCTGCTGTTCGCCATGCTGGCCTTTTACTTCGCCACGCACCGACCCCAACAGCTTTGGGCGGCCTGGCTTTTTGCGTTAGCGGCTACCTATACTTACGGCAATGGAATCGCCGTGTTTCCCGTTATCATTCTTTTGCTCTGGATCACCGGGCGGCGGCGGGAGTTTTTCCTCACGGTGGGCGTGACGCTACTGGTCGGCTACGTCTATTTCCTGGGCTTTCCCCAAAAAACCGACAGCCTCGATTTTTCCGATTTCCAACAGGTGAAAGAAGGCGTGGCGGGTTTTTTCGGCTTCATCGGTTCCATCGCCGCCCTGGATGCCTACACCACGCAGCCCGTGCCGCTGGGGCTGGCCGTCGTGGCGGGCGTGGCAATCCTCGGGCTATTTCTCTGGTTGTTTCGCAAGAATCTTTTACCGCTGTTCCAATCGCTGGTGGGCAAGCCGCTGCACCTTAGTCTGGCGGGGCAGTTTGCTTTGGTGCTGATGATTTTCGTGGCGATTACGTCTTTCGCGGTCATCTACAAGCGCATTCCGCTGGGCGGCTTCGAATCCTTATTCAAGGGCCGCTACCGGATGTACACCGCACTGGCGCTGGTATCGCTGCACTTTGGAGCCTTGGCGTGGCTGCAACCGCCGAGCCGTCGCCGCTGGGGCTTGGTGGCCGTGCCTTTGGCCCTTTTGCTGAACCTGGCAATTCTGTACGTCAATTTTGCCCTCGCCGTCAACAACCGCCGCACGGCCATCGTGCAGGAATTCAACGCCCGCTACAACGCCGACTGGCTGGGGCTGAGCATGTTCGACATGGATCAGGCGCACTACGAGGAAATTCGCGCTTACTACCAGTCCGCCGACCCGCTGGCCGAAGGCTGGAACCCCAGCGCCAACACCGACGAACTACCCTGCGCGGGCGCCTACGCGCTGGACGATATGTTCCTCCACGAGGAAGAAATCCACGTGTATAATTCCAAAGAATTCATCGGTACCGAGCGCAACTACACCGACGGCCCCTACCTGCTGCTGAAATCGGACCGCCACGTATATGTCTCGTCGCCCAACCAGCACGCGCTGCCTTTCGACACCTTCCTTAATATGAGGCGCTATTTCTCGCGCGGTTTCGACGGTTCCTTCCACCAAGCCAACGTCGAGCCGGGACGATACAAAATCTACGTACTGATCCGAAAAGGCGGGAAGAACACGATTTATTGTACGGGAAAGGAATGGTTGGAGAGGTAAGAAGCGGTTGCGGATTCAGTACCTATCGTGCAGTCCCGTCAGCACCCTGGCCACTTCCGTGCGGATTTCGGAGGTGGGTTTTACAAAACTGTTGTTCATGAAGCTGAAATACAGCAGCCTTCCCTTCTTCGTGACGAGGTAGCCACTCAGGCAATAAACGTTGCTCAAGCTACCCGTTTTGGCGTGGACGAAGGCTTCCTGGCCCTTGAACATATTGCGCAGTGTCCCCGAGGTGCCGCCCGCCGGGAGGATATTGAAGAGCCGATCCTGCGGAATTTTCTGGTAAATTTTCCCCAGCAGGGCAACCATCGTACGCGGCGTGAAAAGGTTGTAGCGCGACAGCCCCGAGCCGTCGCGCCAGAGCGGGCGGTCGGGCAAGTCGGCCAGGATGCTGAGCTGGGCGTGTTCGATGGCCTGCGTGGTGCTGAGCGGCAGGCCGTGGGCGGCGGCGTAGAGCAGCATTATTTGTTCGGCCATCATGTTGTCGCTCACCTGCATCGTGCGCTTGTAGAGCGAGTCGGACGGGATGCTGTAAACCGTTTTCCAGGGGCCGGGGAATTCTTCATCCGTCAGCGTCACTTCTCTCTTCAATCCGTAGGACAAAAGCGCGGCCGTTAGCTGATTCGACGTGCGGACAGGAATATCCTGCTCCAAGCCAGCGGGCAGCGCGTTGAGCGACCGACGGAAATGGTTGCGGAAGCGATCACGCTTTATACCGACCACGGTGGTATCCAGATCCA
>JBBSKK010000542.1:0-2864 GCA_038256395.1 Cytophagales bacterium
GACCGCTCGGCGAGCCTGGGTCGGGAATATGACTTTTTTACCAATGACCAGATCGACCAGGCGGGCCTTAATAACCAACCAACCAGTGGCTCCGAAAGCCAGTTTGCCAGCCAGTCGCTGGTGGGGCGGCTCAACTACGACTTCAAGGAAAAATACCTGCTGGAAGTGGCAGCCCGCTATGATGGCTCCTACCGCTACCACCCCGATCGTCGTTGGGGCCTTTTTCCGGTAGTTTCAGCGGGCTGGCGCGTTTCTGAGGAAGCGTTTATGAAAGACATCCGCTTGATTTCATCCTTGAAAATACGTGGCTCCTACGGCCTGGTGGGTGCCGATGCTGGTGCGCCTTTCCAATACGTCCCCGGCTTTTCGCTTTCGGGCGGTGGCGGCTACGAGTTCACGGATGGCAACTACACCAACGGCGCAGCTTCTCCTTCGATTGTAAACGAGCAATTGACCTGGTTCAAGTCGATTATTAAAGACGTTGGAATAGACCTTGCCCTCTGGGACAACAAGATAAACCTGACGGCTGATGTGTACCAACGCGACCGCAGCGGGCTGCTGGCCCGGCGGAACGTGTCGCTGCCCAACACCTTTGGCGGCACGTTGCCCGACGAAAACCTGAACAGCGACCGGGTGCAGGGATTTGAATTTTCGGCGGGATACAACGGCCAGATCCGCGACTTCCAGTTTGGCGTGATGGGCAATTTCAACTACGCCCGCACCATGAACCGCTACGTCGAGCGCGGCCCCTTCCTGAGCAGCATGGACCGCTGGCGCAACGGGGCCGAAAATCGCTGGAACGACATCGCCTGGGGCTACACCCTCGATGGTCAGTTTCAGAACCAGGACGAGGTCACATTCGCCCCCATCCAAAACGGCGACCAGGGCAACACCCGCGAACTACCGGGCGATTTCCGCTACCAGGACGTGGACGGTAACGGGGTCATCGACGGCAACGACAACCTGCCGATCTTTTTTGGCGGCACTCCCAAAATGTTTTACGGCCTGACGCTCAACGGTTCCTGGAAAGGATTTGATTTCACCGCCCTCTTCCAAGGGGCCGGCCGCAACACCGTCCGCTTCCGCGAAGTGTACGCCGAGGTGTTCGCCTTCCGGGGCAACACCCCCGAGTATTTCTACGATCGGTATCGGCAGGGCGGTGACGGCGAATGGATTCCCGGCACCTGGCCCGCGTCCCGCTTCAACTATAACGTGGGGGCCATGTACGCCGAAAGCGAGGTGTGGCGTCGGGATGCTTCCTACCTGAGATTCAAAAGCTTTCAGCTAGGCTACCGGATCAAGGCCGATATATTCAAGAAAATCGGTCTGGGCGATGTGCGGGTTTACACCAACGCCCACATCATTTTCACTTGGGCCGATCCGTTTGTCAAGCCTTTCGATCCCGAAAAAATTGAAGGAGCGTACAGCGCCGGACTAACTTACCCCGTGACAAGAAGCTACAATTTTGGAATCAACGTCAAATTTTAATCGACCTAAATCATGAAATTCATAAAACCTATCTGCCTACTACTTGCTTTGCTGGTTGCCAGTAGTTGCAAGAACGTACTGGACAAGCAGCCGCTGGATAAATTACAGGGGGAAGTACTCTTCGCTGACCCGCAGGGCGTGAAACTCTACATGGCTAACCTGTACTACCGCGCCATTCCCGGCATAGGGGCCAATGGTTTGACCCAAAATCCGCAGTATTAATCTCATCGCCTCGACCGGAGGCTTCGGCTTCCGGTCTTAACCTAACATCTTATGAAAAAGCAAATAAACTACCTCATCGCCCTGGGCTTGCTGCTGGCCGTAGCGTCCTGCAAAATAGATAACTACCCCGCGCCCGATGCGCAGTTGTACGGCACCTTCCTGGACATCGACACCAACCAACCCGTCGAACAGGACATCATTCGGGGCAGCACCATCGAGTACATCGAACAGGGCTACGAAGCCGAAGCCAAGCAGTATATGATCATCAAAAACGACGGTTCGTACCGCAACAACCTTATTTTTGCCAACACCTATATGATTACGCCCGTTCGGGGAAATTTCGTGCCGATGACGCCCCAGGAAATAAACGTGGCGGGCGCCACGCAGTTAGATTTCAAAGTGCAGCCCTACATTCGGGTAAAAGACGCCAAAATCGAGCGAGTAGGCAACAAAGTGGTGGCGACTTTCAAACTCGAACAGACGGTTATCAATAAGGTTAAGCGAATCGGCTTGTATGCGCACCCCGAACCCGTAGTCGGCGATCCCGTGCGGGTGGCCGCAGTGAACCAAAACATTAATGAAGTCGTGGATCCCAACAAGGTGTTCCGGTTGGAACTTGAACTTCCTGCCAAAAGTAACGTGTTGAAAGGCGGCAAGCAATACTTCTTCCGCATCGGGACGCTCATCGACGCTGCTGAGGCCAAGTACAACTACGCCAAAGCGGTGCGGTTGTCTATATAATTGATTATCAAAATATACCATGTACAATCTTAATCATTTGCTTTTATTACTCTTAGCGTTTACCGCGCTAGGATGCGATAAAAATCCCGAAGAGAAAAAACCAAACTCCGGTACGCAGCCTGTCGAGGAGGTGAAATACGACGAAACCGGGGTTCTTTTCAAAAGCTACAACGGCCTGGTGATGGCGGGATACCAGGGTTGGTTCACCGCCGAGGGCGATGGGGCCGACCGCGGCTGGCACCACTACGAGAAAAACAACAAATTCGAGCCGGGCATGAGTACCATCGACTTCTGGCCGGATGTCTCGGAGTACACCAAGACCTACAAAACCGCCTTCCGCTTTGCCAACGGCGACACCGCCCGCGTGTACAGTCCCTACGACGAGGAGAGCGTCGATTTGCACTTCAAATGGA
>JBBSKK010000543.1:0-2854 GCA_038256395.1 Cytophagales bacterium
GAGGCTAAGGGCAAAATTGCGAAATACGTCGGGGAAGGCACCACCGTTCTCGTTCCCGACCTGATCGGGGTCGGCGAACTGGGGCCTGACAACTGGCGCAAAGGAACGTATTACAAGCACATCACCTACGAAGGGGGCATGTCATTCGAGTTGTGGACGACCGCCCTGCTAATCAACCGCAGCATCGTGGGGGTGCGGGCGGGCGACGTGGTCAAGCTAGTCCGCCTGCTGAAAAACCGTCCCAGCATCAAAGCGGTCGAGGGCATGGCCGAGAAAAAACTGGGTCCTGTACTGCTGCACGCCGCCGCTTTCGATAACTCCATTTCAGAAATTACCCTGGTCGAACCCCTGATTTCGTACCGCTCGTTCGTCACGACCCATTTTTACCATCCCGACCTAGTCGAGGCGACCGTCCCGGCGGCACTCACGGCCTACGACCTGCCCGACTTAGCGGCCAGTCTGGCCCCGAGGAAGCTGACTATCACCGACCCGGTGGATGGCGCGGGGAAAAAGGCGAGTCAAGCCGATTTAGAAAAAGATCTTTCGGTCATCAAAACGGCTTACGCGGCCAAGAAGGCCGAAAATAATTTGCGCATCGAAACCAAAGAATAAAATCTCTTTTTTCTTGAAAAAGTAAAGCGTCAAATCCAATAATACCATTTTTATGCCTCTGTTCATCCTTCTTTTGCTATCGCTCATTTCTTTTTCTACGCCGGAAAAGGCCGACCCGCCCCTGCCGAATATCCTGTGGATCACCAGCGAAGACAACGGCCCGTTTCTGGGCTGCTACGGCGATGCGTTTGCCACGACGCCGAACCTCGACCGCATGGCCGCGAACGGATTCCGCTACACCCACGCCTACGCCAACGCGCCCGTATGCTCACCCACTCGCAACACCATCATTACCGGCGTGTACGCCAGTGCGGCCGGTAATCAGAATATGCGCAGCATCTACGACAAATCGGATATCATCCGACTTTTCCCTGAATACCTGCGCGAGGCGGGCTACTACTGCACCAACAACGTGAAGGAGGATTACAACATGAACTCCGCCCAAAGCGAAGGTACCTGGGATGAATCCAGCAAAACCGCCCACTACAGAGACCGCAAGCCGGGACAGCCTTTCTTTGCCGTTTTCAACTCGATGATCACCCACGAAAGCTCGGTTTATCCCTTCAAGCCCACGGAAAAGCTGCGGCACGATCCCGCCAAAGTCACGCTGCCGCCCTACCATCCCGATACCCCGGAATTGCGCCACGACTGGGCGCAGTACTACGACAACGTGGAGGACATGGACGCCTGGGTAGGTGAATTGCTGGCCGAACTCGAAGCGAGTGGCGAGGCGGAAAACACCATCGTGTTTTACTATTCCGACCACGGCGGCGTGTTGCCGCGCAGCAAGCGGTTTTTGTACGATTCGGGAACCCACGTGCCTTTCATCCTGCACATTCCACAAAAATACAAGCAGCTATGGCCCGCCGAAAAACCCGGCAGTTCGGTGGACCGGCTCGTTAGCTTCGTGGATTTGGCCCCCACGTTGCTGAGCATCATTGGGAAGAGCATCCCCGGCTATATCCAGGGATTGGCCTTTCTGGGCAAGCAGAAAACCAGAGAGCCGACGTACGTCTATATGTTTCGCGACCGCATGGACGAACGCTACGACATCAGCCGGGCGGTGCGAGACAAGAAATACCGCTACGTCCGCAACTACACGCCTGATCGGCCCAACGGTCAGTACCTCGAAACGCTGTGGATGCAGCGCGGCACCCGATCCTGGGAGGCGGCCTGCCGGGCGGGCAACTGTAACGCCGTCCAGCAGGCCTTTTGGCTGCCCAAACCCGCCGAGGAGCTTTATGACTCCGAAAACGACCCCTGGGAAGTGAGTAACCTGGCCGACCAGCCCAAGTACAGCCCGGTGCTGGAAAAAATGCGCCGGGCCAACCGCGACTGGATTTTGAAGATCAAAGATACGGGCCTGATCCAGGAACCCGAACTCGTGACGCGAACCCGGAATCAATCCGCCTACGACTACATGCGCAGCGGATCTGCAAACTTGAAAGCAATACTGGCCGCCGCCGAACTAGCCTCGACGGCCACGACAACTGATTTGCCCCAACTACAAAAACTCCTGCGGTCAGAAGATGCCGCAATTCGTTACTGGGGCGCCAAAAGCTTATCGATGCTGGGTCAGGGGGCGAAGCCAGCCCTGCCGGGACTGCAAAATGCCGCCCGCGACGAGTCGCTCAGCGTGGCGGTGGGGGCGGCCGAAGTACTGTATCACTTGGGTGATAAAGAAACGGCAGGTACGGTGCTGGTTCGCGCTTTGCAATCGCCCGACGAAGCGGCCCGGAACTTTGGCCTCAATGTCATCGATAACCTTGACGACGACCAGCCGCCAGTCCGGAAAGCGGTGGTGGCGATGGTAAAAAAGGCCGAGTCTCTGGACCGAAGCCACTATGACATTCGCGTCGCCAAACACCTATTTGAAGAGTGGAAAATGAATCCCGCCGAAATGGGTATAAAATTCGGATGGGAATGAATTCGGGCCAGTTTCCGAAAACCATTTGTATGAGTCCGGCTAAACCTAATCCAGCATTTTCTATGAAATATTTTCTGATCTTCTTACTGCTTTCCATTCTTTCTGCTTTTGAATCACAGCAGCAGCAGAATGAAAATATGGGTAGAAATAATAAGGATAGTCTCCTATATGATAGCGCAAATCTCGACGTACTAGCCAAACCAAGGCTGCTGGTTTTGACGGACATTGGCGGCGATCCCGACGACATTCAGTCGCTGCGTCGACTGCTGCTGTACGCCAACGAGTTTCGGATCGAGGGACTCATTGCTACCGCTA
>JBBSKK010000544.1:0-2850 GCA_038256395.1 Cytophagales bacterium
AACCGTTGTTGGCGCTGGCCATGTAGCCCAGGTTGCGGGGCCACGCATCGTAGTTGATGCTGTGTCTAACCGAGAAGCGGCTGTTGAAGCGCATATTCTGCTCAAAGCCAACTTCGTAGTTGTTGACGTTGTAAAAATCCTGGTACACGCGGCGGTCAGCGTTGATTTCCACCGAGTACCGGCGGGCGTCGTTGCTTTCAAACCTGCCGCCGAACGACACGTAGCCGCCGCGCCGGAAGTACAGGCCCTCCACGCGGGGTTCGTAAAAATCGTTTTGGCCGGGACTGTACCTTACGAAGGCTCCCAGCCATTGCAGTTTTTTGGTTTGGGCGTTGGCCCGCAGCCCGATGTTTGAGCGCTGGAACTTGGTTTCGATTTCACCGATGGGCGAAAAGAGCGAACTGTACCCGCCGTCCAAACTAAAATACAGGCGATTGTACCAGCCTTTCGGCTCGGTGAAGCGATAGTCCACGTCCAGGTCGTGGTCGATGTAGTTGGCGTATCTGAAATAACCCAAATCATTGCTCGTAAACTTCGTGTCGGTGAGTTCCTGTTCGACGCGGAAGGTGAACTGGCCGCTCGTCTTGCCAAAACCGATTTCGTGGCTGTAGCCGGTGCGGTTGTCGGTGTCTTCGGTCTTATATTTCAGGTGGCTGAGCGAGAACTGACCGTAGGCATTGTAGGTGTTTTTCCGGTCGAACAGGCTGAACAAAGCCGCGCTCACGTTGGCATTATGATCGGTGCCGCCGCGTAGTACGCTGGTGTTGATGAAGCTGACGCTGGAATTATTCTTCAGCGTCTGGTCCAGCACCAGGATATTGTAATTGGTCATTGGGTCGGTTTCGACCCGGCGGATTTCGCCTGTTTCCGTGTTTTCAATGGTCGAGAACTGCCTTTTAGTCAAAGCATTGAGCAGCCCGACGCCCAGTCCGTTCCTGGTTCGGCCCGAAACCTTAGTAGCGTTGACCAGCTTGGACACCGAAGGGTTGCTTTTCACCCGCTCATTCTCACCCAGTTTGTCGGCCGCGTTGCCCCGGTGCAGGGGCGTGCCGCCAATTCGGCGGGAGTAGAACAGATCCCCTTTACCGAAAAGCTCCGTCCCCTCGTTGAAAAAGGCCCGGTTTTCGTTAAATTTCACCTCGAAGGGCGAGAGGTTCAGCACCTGGTTGTCGCTTTGCACCTGCCCGAAGTCGGGAATTAGCGTGGCGTCCAGCGTGAACGCCTGGCTCAGACCCAGTTTCATATCCATGCCGCCCGCTATTTGGCTGGTCATATCTTTCTGGCCGGGTTCGCTGGCGGGAAAATGATTGCCGTACACGGAGAAATAGGGCGTCAACTGCAGCCGCAGCGGCGGCTTTATATTGCTGATACCTTGCCATAATCCCGCCTGCGTCATGAAGCCGTTGACATTCGGGTCGATGGGGCTCCACGTATAACGCTGCCCGGTATAAGTGCGCTTGCGGGTGATGTTCAGGCCCCAATCCTGCGTTTGGTCTTTGCTGAAACGGATGGCGGCGTAGGGAATGAACATTTCGAACGACCAGCCTTCGTCGTGAATGACGGCGGCGGAGCGCCACACGGCGTTCCAACTGAAATCCTCGCCTCCGTTGGCGGTCAGCTTGGCATCCCACTGCTCATTGAGGGGCGTCAGGAAGTATTCGAAACCATTGAGTTCGTCGTGGTAGGTGTCGAAAACGATGCCGATGAAATCGTTGTTGCCGAAGCCGTCGCGACCCTGCAACTCGCGGGCGATGTTGTCGCGGCTCTGCTCGTAACAGGTGCCGCCGAAGTAAATCCCGTCGTTGGTGTACAGCAAGAATGTTTCAGTGCGATTGCCTTCGGCTTCTCTCTTACCGATGGCGGGGCGATACTCCACAAATTCGTTGGCGCGGGCGGCGTCCTGCCAGGCCGAATCGGTCAAATTACCATCGATAGTGATTGATTGATCAGTACGTTGTGCTTCGAGGATTTTAGGAGTGAATTGTCCGAAAGAAGGTTGGCAGGCAAAGAATAGAAATAAAAAAGGGAGGAGAGTTCTCCTGGGCATACTGGATCGAGTGTGTTGGAAAGGCGTTTCTCAACTGGTGCGAGAAAAGGCCGGTAAATTGCAAGGGACTCAAAATGAAGGCACTAAAATTGTGCCAGTACTTCGGCTGGAACGCCAGCTGAAGACTACTCGCTCCGCAGCGACTTCACTGGATTCACGCTTGCTGCCTGCACCGCTCGACGCGGCGATACCTGCGTGACGGCTTCGACGCCCGTTAGTTTTTTCAATAAACCACCAAACGACGAACCGTTCGACGAAGAATTTAGAAAACAAAAAAAACGTCCGATTCCGAACACTTATGGTTCGAAATCGGACGTTTTGGACTGTCTTCGGCTTCGCTCAGACTGACAAAGTCGGTTTAAAAAAGCCAAATACCCTGTCAGGCTGAGCGTAGTCGAAGCCCGAAAGCCAATTACCGCTTACCTATCTCGTTGGAGTAGGTGTCACCGGTAGCCTGCGGGAAGGTTTTCAGAATGTCCCCGATGATATTCTGCATCATTTCGGCGCGGTCTTCGCGCTTGTTGGGGGCTTTCAGTTTGCCCGAGGCCCAGCCCTGCCAGATCATTTTGTTGGCGTTGTTTTGATAAATGTTCACGATGAAGCGGCCTTCCTCGTAGCTGTAGGTCGAGATGTTATTATTCTGCGGGCCGTACCACCACCAGTAGGGCGACATATTGTTGTTGGAGCGCACTTGCTGACGGTCTTTCACGTCGGTCAGGTAGCGCACCACCAATTCGGGATTGCTCTCGTCGAGGCGGTAGCCTTTGGACTCCATTGCCTGCGTCACGGCGTCGGTGATGCGG
>JBBSKK010000545.1:0-2834 GCA_038256395.1 Cytophagales bacterium
GATAACGCCCATCGAGCCCTTCAACCAAACAAATAACGAGGCGAATGGGATGGTAGCCCCCCGCACGAAGTTGGGAATGGTGGTAGCCACTGTGGCCCGGATGTTGGTACCGAAAAGTTCTGCGGCAATGGTGATGAACAGCGTCCAGTAGCCATTGCAGAAGCCCAGGAAGGCGCAGAGCATATAGAAGGAGTACGCCTCCGTCACGGGCAGCATCAAGTATAGCGTCATCATGACGACTGACAAAACGATAAACAGACCAATCACCTTCTTGCGACTTTTGAGGTATTGGCTCAACAAGCCGCTGAAAATGTCGCCAAAAACCTGCCCTGTAAAGGCCAGCATAACGGCCTTGCCCGCGTTGATGCCCTCGATCCCTTTGGCGGCCCCAAATTCGGGAGAAAAAGTAATCAGAATTCCCACCACAAACCAGATGGGCAAGCCGACGACAATAGCCATGACGTACTTCCGCAGTCGGGTCGGGTCGGTGAAGATGCTCAAAATATCGCCCCGGTTGACGGCTTTTTCTTTTAGATGCTGGAACATTCCCGACTCAAAAACATTGAAGCGCAGGATCAGCAGCATCAGCCCCATGCCGCCGCCGACGAAGTAGGAAACCCGCCACTGGAACAAATCGGCTACAAAATAGGCCAGAATAGCCCCCAAAACGCCCAGCGTGGCGACCAGCGTGGTACCATAGCCGCGAATCTGTTGGGGCAGCACTTCGGTCACAAGCGTGATGCCCGCCCCCAACTCCCCCGCCAGCCCGACGCCCGCAATGAAGCGCAGCACGGCATACATTTCCAGGCTAGTGACAAAACCATTGCCAATATTGGCCAGCGAATACATAATGATCGAACCAAAAAGCACCGACAACCGTCCCCGCTTATCGCCCAAAACGCCCCATAAAACACCCCCGATCAGCAACCCGGCCATCTGCCAGTTGAGCAGCGTAATTCCTTCGGGCAAAAGCTGGTCGCCCGTCACACCAAGTTCCTGCAAACTCGGCACCCGCACGACGCTGAAAAGAAACAGGTCGTACATGTCCACCATGTACCCCAGCGCCGCCACCAGCTCGGGGATTCGGAGAAGTTGGGAAAGAACGGAAGGTTTTTGCGTTTGAGGATTCATTCAATGGAGAGTTGAGAATGGAGAGTTGAGAATGGAAAAATAGAGAAAGAAACACTCTCAACTCTCCATTCTCAACTCTCAACTAGTTAAAGTCGGTCGATCAGCATACCGCCATCCACGTGGATGACCTGGCCGGTGGAATATGGAAAATCACCGCGTACGAGCGAGGCGACGGCTTTGCCCACGTCGTCGGGCGTACCCCAGCGCGATTGCAGAGCCATGCCGCCTTCGAAGAGCTGGTCGTATTTGCCTTGTACTTTCGAGGTCATGTCGGTGGCGATTACGCCGGGCCGTACCTCGTACACCGGGATGCTGAACTCAGCCATTTTTACAGCAAAAAGTGCGGCAGTCATCGCCAGGCCGGCTTTGGAAATACAGTATTCGCCCCGATTGATGGATGCCACCGTTGCGGATATGGACGTGACAAAAACGATAGTACCCTGAAAATCAGGATTAGCCTCCTTATCCTCGGCCATGCGATTCGCAACGGCCTGAGTCAGGAAAAACGGGCCTTCGAGGTTGGTGTCCAGCAAATCGCGAAAGCTTTCGGGCGTAGTATTGAGCAAGTCCAGCCGCTGCTTGGGTGCGATTCCCGCATTATTGATCAGCACATTGAGTCCGCCGAGTTTCTCGTAGGCTTCCTCCACAATCCGCGCCCGGTCGTCCGCCGAGGCAATGCTGCCCTGGCAGTACTCCGCCTTCACGCCCATTTCGCGCAGGTCGTTGAGGGTTTCCTTCACCAATTCCTCGGAACGCACCCCGTTGATGGCAATGTCGTAACCCTCCCGCGCCAAACATTGCGCGATCCCCAGGCCGATTCCCCGACTACCGCCGGTTATTAATGCTGTTTTCATAACTCCTCAATATCCACCCAACACCGCTTCTCCCAGCTTTCGATGCCTTTTTCGGCGAGTTGTACGCCTTTGGCACCTTCTTTCAAATCCCAGGGGAAGGGCGTGTCTTTTACGATATGTATCAGGAAAAGCTCCCACTGCGCCTTGAAGGCGTTGTCGAACAATTCCTGTTCGGGTACCTCAGACCAACCAGCAAAGAAGTCGATGGGCTGTTGAATGTCGGGGTTCCAGACTGGCTTGGGCGTATTGCCGTAGTGCTGCGTAACGCACTCGCGGAGACCCGCCACGGCGGAGCCTTTGGTGCCGTCCACGTGCAGGGTAAGCAGGTCGTCGCGGCGAACGCGCGTCGTCCAGGAAGAGTTGAACTGGGCGATGACCCCGCCTTCCAACTCGAAGGTGGCGTAGCAGGCATCGTCGGCGGTGGCTTTGTAGGGCTTGCCCTGCTCGTCGATGCGCTCCTCGATGTGCGTCGCACCCAGGCAGGACACGGCTTTTACTTTGCCAAAAAGATGATCCAGCACGTAGCGCCAGTGACAAAGCATATCGACGATGATGCCGCCGTCGTCTTCTTTGCGGTAGTTCCAGGAAGGCCGCTGCGCCGGAACACTGTGCCCCTCGAACACCCAATAGCCGAACTCCCCGCGTACGGACAGAATCTCGCCGAAGAAGTCATTCTCCATCAGGCGTTTAAGTTTCAGCATACCTGGCAGCCAGAGTTTGTCTTGCACGACGCCGTTTTTGAGTCCGGCCTTGGTGCAGAGTTCGTACAACTCCAAAGCCTCCTCGGTGGAGGTTCCCGTGGGTTTTTCGCAATAAATATTCTTTCCGGCTTGAATGGCTTTTTTTACC
>JBBSKK010000546.1:0-2830 GCA_038256395.1 Cytophagales bacterium
AAAGGCGTACGCTTCGTGCAGCTTTACCACCAGGGCTGGGACTCCCACGGCAATCTGCCCCGCGAAATTTTGGGTCAAGCCAAAGACGTAGATCAATCTTCGGCGGCCTTGATAACCGACTTGAAGCAGCGGGGCTTGCTGGACGAAACGCTCGTTATCTGGGGCGGCGAATTTGGCCGAACCAACTATTGTCAGGGCAAGCTCGCTCTCGACAATTACGGGCGCGACCATCACCCCCGCGCCTTCACGGTCTGGATGGCGGGCGGGGGCGTCAAGCCGGGCGTGTACGGCGAAACCGATGAGTTTGGCTATAATATCGTCAAAGACCCCGTCCACGTCAACGATTTCCACGCCACCATCCTCCACCAAATGGGCCTCGACCACGAAAAACTAACCTTCAAACACCTGGGCCGCCGCTATCGCCTGACCGACGTGGCGGGGAAGGTGGTAAAGGGGATAATTGCTTAATTCAAAACTGAAAAATGCCCCGCCTCCTTACCCTCGTCTATAACGTTACTTTTTTCCTCGTCTGCCTGCTGGCTTTTCTTTTGGTTTTCGAAAGTCAACTCGTGGTGCCGCAATGGCTGCAGGTAGCAGGCCGGATGCATCCCCTCCTGCTGCACTTTCCCATTACTGTCCTGATGCTTTATGGGTTATGGGTGATTATTGCGCCCCGGCCCGAGGCAGATTCCAAAGTGAAGTATTGGGCGGACAACGTGCTTTTACTGGGAGCATTCACGGCTACCCTGACGGCCACGCTGGGCTTTTTGCTTTCCAAGGAGCCGGGTTACGACGCCGAAGCCCTGTATTGGCACAAATGGACGGGCGTCGCTACGGCTTTCGTCAGTTTTGGCTGGTACGCTTTCCGAAATCGGCTGCCCAAACACCTTTTGCCTACCAAAATACTATCCGGCCTGACGATGGTCGTGCTGTTGGCCGCCGGGCATCTGGGGGCAAACATCACGCACGGCGAGGAGTTTTTGCTGGCACCGTTGCGATCCGACGATCAGGCTCTGCTGGTGGCAATGGACGATGCGCTGGTGTACGCCCACGTGGTGCAGCCCATTCTGGAAGAAAAATGCATGAGTTGCCACAACCCGCAGAAAGCCAAGGGCGAACTCATCATGACCACCACCGAATTGTTCGCCAAAGGCGGCAAGAATGGTACACCCTGGGACACTACGAAGGCCGATTTGGGATTGCTTTTGAAAATGGCCCATTTGCCCCTCGATGACAAGAAACACATGCCACCGCGCGGCAAAGTGCAGCTTTCGGAGGATGAAATTCAGGTACTCGAAAGCTGGATTCGGCGCGGTTCGAGCTTTACGGCTAAGGTCGTGGAGTTTCCCGCCGACGACCCGCTGTATCGCTTTGCTTCCAATCGGTTGACCGTGGCGGAAGATCAGGATAGTTACGAGTTTGCGGCGGCGGATGAGAAAAAAATCCAGGAGTTGAACACCGACTACCGCGTCATTACGCCGCTGTCGATGGAGTCGCCCGCGCTGTCGGTGAGTTTTTTCAGCGAGTCGGCCTTCCAAAGTTCCGATCTCAGCGATTTGACGCCCATCAAAGACCAGATTGTGGAACTAGACGCCAGCAAAATGCCCGTCAAGGACGAGGATTTGAAGCTGATCGCCCAGTTTGGTAATCTGCGTAAGCTACTCCTGAACTTTACCGACATTACTGGAAGTACGTTAGGAGAATTGGCAAAACTCCCCCACCTGCGCGAACTTTCGCTGACGGGTACCCCGGTCAAAGCCGCCCAACTCCTGCCCCTCAAAAACGCCAAAGCCCTGCGTGATCTCTACGTTTGGAACACAAGCATAAAGCCGGAGGAATTTAAGCAACTGAACAAAGAATTGCGGGGCGTAACGCTGGAATCGGGCTTTCGCAGCGACACCGTGGTGATAAAACTGAACCCGCCGAACGTCATTAATAAAGAGCAGATTCTGCAAGGCGAGGCCATTCTCAAACTCGAACACCAAATCAAAGGAGCGGTCATCCGCTATACGCTGGACGATACCGAACCCGATAGCGCCAATTCTCCGATTTACAAAGACGGCATCAAAATCAGCAACACCACCACGCTCAAAGCCCGCGCCTTCAAGCCACCGGGCTGGTTGGGGAGCGACGTAATGAAGCGCACTTTTTACCGCACCACCTTCCCGCCCGACAGCATGCAACTACTCACTACACCGGATGGCCGCTACAAGGGCATCGGCGACCGGGTACTGATCGACGGCGTCAAAAGCAGTCGCGATCAGAATAGCAAGAAGTGGATTGGTATTCAAAAAGAACCACTAATTGCACTATTCTCTTACAATCAGCCCGTAACGGCCCGAAAAATTTCGCTCAGCGTATTTCAGAACGTCGGCTCCTCCATTTTTCCTCCCGTCAAACTGGAAGTGTGGGGCGGAATGGAACCCGACAAGTTAAAACTACTCGGTACGCAGAAGCCGCCTGTACCAAAAGAGAAAGATCCAGGAAATGAGGACAAACTCTACGACTTCGACTTCGGCCCCACTAAGGTGAAGTATCTTAAAGTGGTAGCCGTACCGTTGGAAAAAATTCCTGCCTGGCACAAAAATAAAGGGAACAGAGGCTGGGTGTTTATGGATGAAGTGTTGGTTAATTAGTGATGAATGATTTTGCTTTCTACGTCTCCTACTTTTAACAATAAAAAAAGGCTCCGTGAATAACTTCACGGAGCCTTTTAATTTTAGCCGAAAGCCGAAAGCCGAAAGCCGAAAGCCGAAAGCCTATTACTTCGCCTGATACGTTTCTACTTTCCGCTGAGCGATTTGAAGCAAATCGCTCACTTCCTGGTAGT
>JBBSKK010000547.1:0-2816 GCA_038256395.1 Cytophagales bacterium
ACTTCGATAAGCGCAACAATATTTTTGGCAACTTTTACGCCAATATTGAGCTGCCATTTGTGAAAGGGCTTACCTACCGCGTCAATTATGGCCACAACTACGCGTGGGATCGCCATTATAGCAGCAATCAATATGCCAATGCCGCCGCCGGTGAGGCGTACAAGATCAACTCCAATGCCTACGACTGGACGCTGGACAATATCCTGACATACAAAAAAGCATTTGGTGAAGACCATCGCCTGGATGTGACATTAGTAGCCGGTCGCCGCGAGCGGATGTACGAAACTACAAACGCCACCGGAACCAACTTCAACAATCTGCGGCTAATATACAACGACCTGAGCCTGGGAACGATTCAGCGGGTCACCTCGGGAGCCTGGAACGAGAGCTACCTCTACCAGACGGGCCGCATCAACTACGAGTTCAAGTACCGCTACCTGCTCACCGCCACCCTGCGGCGCGATGGCTTCTCGGGCTTTGCCGACAACAGCAAAACGGCCCTTTTCCCCTCAATTGGATTCGGCTGGGTGGTGAGCGAGGAAGAATTCCTCAAAAACAGCAGCGCCATCACCCACCTCAAACTGCGCGGTTCCTACGGCTCCAACGGCAACCTGGTGAGCCGCTACTCCTCGCTGGCTCGCCTGAACATCTACCCGGCCTACGTTTTCGGCGATGGCGGCTCCACCGAGTTCGGGCAAGTGGTCACAACCCTGGCCAACCCGAATTTGTCGTGGGAAACGACGACGGGTTTTAACTTCGGCCTGGACTTTTCTTTCTTGAAAAATCGCCTGACGGGTAGCCTCGACTACTACCGCACCACGACCAACGATCTGATTTTCGATGTGTCGATCCCCCAGGTGACGGGCTTCAACCAGATCACCTCCAATGTGGGCAACATCGCCAACCGGGGCATCGAACTGATGTTGAACGGAAAAGTGTTGGACAAGGGCGATTTTAAATGGAACGCCAACTTCAACCTTGCTGCCAACCGCAACCGCGTGGTGTCGCTGCTGGGGTTGGACAACGATAAGGACGGAGAAGAGGACGACCTGGTAGGCAGCGGCCTGTTCATCGGTCAGCCCATCGGCGCGATTTACGACTACGAGTCGGGCGGCATAATCCAAATCGGCGAGGAGGCACCCAAGGGCTTTTTCGTCGGCACCCACCGCATCATCGACCAAAACAACGACGACTTCATCGACGCCAATGACCGCGTAATCCGGGGTCGCACCGAGCCTGCCTATAACTTCGGCTTTTTGAACGAATTCACCTATCGCGACTTCACTTTCCGCTTTTTTATCAATTCCATTCAGGGCGGCAAGAACAGCTATCTGGGCCAGAATATGCCCAACGGATTGGGCATAGGTGACAACATCCGCCGCAACAACTTCTGGCGCGAACTCGACTACTGGACGCCGGCCAATCCCGGTGCCCGCTACCGGGGGCTGGATCAGGGCGCGGCCACCGAGTACAACTATTACGGCAACCGCAGCTTCGTCCGCTTGCAGGACGTCACTTTGGCCTACAACTTGAACGCCACCCTGGTCAATCGTTTGGGCATGAAGGGCGTAAAGGTTTTCGTGAGTGGCAAGAACCTGGCTACGCTCACCAAGTGGGTCGGCTGGGATCCTGAGACAGGCAGCGGCCTTACTACGAACGGAAGGCCCGTGATGAAGGGGGTTTCAGTAGGGCTGGACGTTCGGTTTTAGTGGAGAGTTGCCCTTCGACTACGCTCAGGGTGACAGAGTTGAAACAGGGCCGCCTGTGCGGCTGAAAAATAATCTTATAAACTATTGATTATGAAACATTTAAAAAACATTGTCCTGCCTATCCTTGTGCTGCTTTTCGTTGCGGTTGGCTGCGACGAGAAGGAAATTTTGAAAGAGGTGCCGCTGGATTTTGCCAGTCCCGAGAATTCGTTTGTAACAGTGAACGATTTCAACTCCGCCGTTTACACGCTTTACGATCTGACGCGGCAGACGCTCTCGGACGGTGAGCACCGTCCGCTCGACTACATGTACGGCACCGACCTGGGCTATAACGGTGCCCAGCAGTTGAACCTGCGCTTCGGCAGCTACCCGGCCACGCTCACGCCCAGTTCCGACCCCGCCCGCTACCACTGGCAGCAGTATTACAAAATCATTTCCAGCGCCAACATCATCCTCAACCGGATGACGAAATCGAAGCTGAACGCGGCGCAGCAAAAAACTATCGAGGCCAAGGCAAAGCTGTTCCGGGGACTGGCCTACCGCAATCTGGCGCACCTTTACGGCGGCGTTCCCATCGAACTGGAAGAGGTGAGTTCGCCCAAAACCGACTACGTCCGCGCCCCGCGCGAGAAAGTGTATCAGCAGGCGGCAGCGGATCTGGAATTCGCGGCGGCTAACCTTCCCGCCGTCACCAAAGTGAAAGATGGCGAGGTGACCAACCTAGCCGCCCAGCACCTGCTGGCCGAAACCTACGTGGCGCTCAAACGTTTCCCCGATGCTATTAAAGCCGCGTCAGCGGTCATCGACGATCCGGCCACGGCTTTGATGCAGAATCGCTTCGGTAGCCGCGCCAGTGAGCCGGGCGATGTGTATTGGGACTTGTTCCGCCGCTTCAACCAAAACCGCAGCGCGGGCAATACCGAGGGTATTTGGGTGTTTCAGTATGAGGTGGACGTGCCAGGCGGCGTAATCCGTTCCTCGTCCAAGGAAGGCCCGCAGTTGGAGCGCGACTGCGCCCCTCGGCCCTACTCATTCCCTTATAAAGACCCAAAGGGCATCACGCCCTTCCTGTCGCTGGGCGTGTCGGACTACACGGGCGGGCGCGGC
>JBBSKK010000548.1:0-2810 GCA_038256395.1 Cytophagales bacterium
AGAAGCTTATAAATTTCGGTCATACTAAGTGTTTTGGCCGCCGCATTATTGATGAACATTACGCGATCCCCTTCCAGCAGACCCGCGCGGGAGGCGGGCGAGTCGTCCAGGACGCGGTCTACGTAGTATTCTCGAAAATCAGCGCCCTTCGCCCGCAGATCCATACCGCTCATGTCGTGTTCGAAGGGTTCTTTCATGGCCCGCTTGACCGGCTTCATAGCCATGTATTTTTCGGGATAACTGATCGTAATCCGAAAGCGCCGCAGCAATTCACCGCCGATGTTGCCCTGCCGATTGAAGGTGGGATCAATCTTACCACCAAAGGAAGCACTATCGGGAAAGGAAGTGACCACCTGCGAAAGATCGTAACTCCCGATCCTGAGTTTATCCAGCCGCCCCAGTTTACCACTAATTTTGCCCGACAGCCCCATCCCGAGTTGCACCTCGATGGTCGTGTCGGGCAGCGGGATGTTGGTAGCGTAGGTGTTGAGCATCACGGCGTGGCCCGCTCCGGTGTCGAGCAGCAGCTTAACTATTTCCTTTTGACCTAATTCGCTAATGGTAATGTCATCGATGTAAGGTTTTTTATTGATGATTTCGAGCGGGATTTTAGTCCCGTAGGAGCGGCGAAACTTAAAGTATTTGGGCAATTGGATAAGAAGCTGCCGGCGCTGAAAATCGACCGTGACCACAAACCGCTCGAAGAGGTCGTAGCCGATGAGTCCGTGGATGGGCGTTCCCACCAGTTCCGATAATTTAAGCACGTCTTTTTTCAGCACGATCAGGTTGTGGTCGTCGATGCGGGCGTAACCCACCCGTAGCGTATTGCCAATGCTGACTGTTGCCTCCAGGGTGCTGTCTGCCCCCACACCATCGAGTCGGATTGTACGTACATAGTCCGAATTGAGGTATTTGGCCACGGACGTATCGGTGACAATCGTATTGCTCACCCCGGTATCGAGGATAAAATGCAGGGTATCGGACTTATTGATCGTAGCCGGAATGATGATGAGATTGGCGTGCAACTCGAAGGGAATGCGGGCACTGCGGCGTTTCTGAATGAGGTGAAACCCAAAAGTCCGATTTTTCTGCGCCTCTGATAGCAAAGGGCAACCCACAAAAAAGACCGTAAGGGCAAGTAATAACCTTATTTTCATACACATGGCTCCCAAACTCCCCCAATTTGCAAAAACTCCGCAAAAAATACTATTTGGAGAAAAACAAAGTGCCGAAGAACCCGCCCGAAACTTAATTTCCAGCTAGTTCTCCGGCACTATAACGCGATAATACGTATTTAAGGTCGCTTAATTTGCCACGGGTGCCGAATAGCGCAGCGGCTTCCAGGTGTTGTTGGCAGGATTCATATCCGGCAAGGTGTTGTCAGGATCGATCTTAACCGAGCGCAGCGGCTGCTCCGTATCGGCCTTGAAAGTCCAGCTTCCGCCCCGCTGCCAGATTTCGACGGGGAAATCCAGGCGCGTTTTCTTGCCCGTGACGTCTTCCAGTTCCACTATGGCTGGCATGGCCCACTGGTCCAGGTTTTCGATGGTAATCAGCGCGCCTTTCTGCGCGTTTTGTTCGATGTAGGTGACGTCCTTCACGCTCTGGTCCAGCTTGTAATTCTCGAAGAACCAGCCCTTCCAGAACCAGCCCAAATCCTCGCCGGCCACATCTTCCATCGTCCGGAAGAAGTCGTGGGGCGTGGGGTGCTTGAAGGCCCAGCGCTTCACGTACTGGCGGAAGGCGTAGTCGAAGCGCTCCTTGCCCAGCACCTGTTCGCGCAGTAATTTCAGGCCGATGGCGGGCTTGTAATACGCCTCAATGCCCAGGGCGCGGGCGTTCACCACGTCGGGAATGTTCATGATGGCGTCGTCGCTGGCCGGATACAAGGCGGGGGCGGTGCGGTGCATATCCATCGGGGGGTTTTTGTACTCGCCGTCGTTGTAGGCGTCGGCCGAAAGAAAGTTGATGAAGGTATTGAAGCCTTCGTCCATCCAGGCGTACTTGCGCTCGTTGCTGCCCACGATCATCGGGAACCAGTTGTGGCCGAACTCGTGGTCAGTCACGTTCCACAGGCTCGCGCCTTTGCTCTCGCTCGAGCAGAAAACGATACCCGGATACTCCATGCCGCCCACGATGCCCGCCACGTTGGTGGCCACGGGGTAAGTATATTCATAAACGTAGTTGGAATAAAATTCGATGCTGGCCTGTACGTACTCCGTGGAACGGCCCCAGGCCTGGTCGCTGCTAACCTCGACGGGATACACCGACTGCGCCCGGGCGGTTTTGCCGCTGGGCAGGTCGATGCGGGCGGCATCCCAGACAAACGCCTTGGACGTAGCCCAGGCCACGTCGCGGGTCTGCTGGCAGCGGAAGCGCCAGGTCAAAGTACCCGACTGCTTGGGCCGCGAGTTGGGGTCGGTCACTTCGGCGACAGTGCGGATCATTACAGTCGAGTCGCTCTTGGCGGCGAGGTCGAGGCGGTTGCGCTGCTCTTTGGTCAGCACTTCGTTAGGGTTGACCACTTCGCCCGAGCCGACCACGATATGGTTCCAGGGTACCGTAATGGCGTACTCGATGTCGCCGTATTCCAGATAAAACTCACCCGCGCCCAGGTACGGCAGCGTATTCCAGCCCTCTATGTCGTCATAGACGCACATACGAGGGTACCACTGCGCGATTTCGTAAATCACGCCGTTCTTGGTTTCCAACATTCCCATGCGGTCGGAGCCATACTTGGGAATTTTGAAGGAATAGCCGAGGTTGATTTTAATCACGTCGCCGTTGGCTTTCAGCGGCTCGTTCAGGCG
>JBBSKK010000549.1:0-2804 GCA_038256395.1 Cytophagales bacterium
AACCCCAGGTTACACGCTTTGATGGCCTTGTCCCATTCGCCCTGATCCAGATAATGCTCGGCGACCTGCTCGTAGGCGTCCAAATCGAAGAATTCCTGCTCCTCGGTCTTGAGCATCCGCTCGAAGCGGCGGAGAGTTTCCTTCATATAGTTTTTTCGTTCGTCGAAATCCTGCTCCATTACACAGAAAGGGTTAAAATCGGGCGGCTAAAATGCTTTTGCGCCGTTTTGATAGAAGAAAGTTAGTGATAAATCTTTTCCCCACCTCATTTTAGGGCCAAAAAACTTTCGCACACCCGCTGCACCGTTTTGTCAAGCGACTGAAAATCAAAAGACAAGGCTTTCTTGATTTTGGTATTGCTGTATTCAAAATGATGCGCCGCTGACCGGGCCGTGTCTTTAGTGATGAGCGGGCGGCTGCCGGTGAGCCAGGAGCGCACTGCCTCCACCCGCCAAATGAGGCCCGCCAGTCCCGGCCCCACTTTGAAGTGCGGAGGTTTCTTGCCAAAACCCTCGGCGATGGTCGCGAAAAGTTCGCGATACGTGGCCGTCCCCGCGCTCAGAATAAATCGTTCGTTTTCGATGTCTGATAGAGTAAGTTCGATAATCGCTTCGGCTATATCCTGAACATCCACGAAATTGACGGTTCCCTCGGTATAGAAAGGCTTGCCGTCGTACACGTATTTAAATAGCTGCGTACTACTTTTCTGCCAGTCGCCCTCGCCCAAAATCAGGGAAGGATTCATAATGACCGCCGACAGTCCTTCGGCGATGCCGCGCCAGACTTCCAACTCGGCCAGATATTTCGACTTGGCATAGGCCGAGTTGTTGGGCGAGTCGATCCAGCGCTGGGTTTCGTCGATGACAATCCGCGTGTCGTCCTCGAGCATTCGTGGGTCAGGCCGTCCCAGCGCGGCCACGCTGCTGACCTGGCAGAGCTTACGGACTCCTTTTTTCAAACAGGCATTCACAACGTTGGCAGTTCCCTCCACGTTAACTTTGTACATAGCCGTCTCGTCGCGCGGCACGAAAGAAACCACTGCCGCCGCGTGAATTAGGCAATCCACATCCACTAGCGCCTTTTCCAAAGATACAACGTCCAGAATATCGCCTTCCCGCCATTCAATCCGGCCTTCCAGGTCGCGAAGCAGCGAGCGATCGGAGCCAGGCCGGTGTAGCGCGGCGACCGCGTGGCCTTCGTCCAAAAATCGCCGGGCGGTAGCGCTGCCTACGAGTCCGGTCGCGCCGGTGATCAGAATTCGCATAAGGATTTCAACGGTGTCAGAGCGAGCAAAGTTCGAGTACCCGTTCGCGCTAATTTAGGGGCTATTTTTGAAATGAGGGCGTTAATCTCTTTCTTTGGTGTAGGCCATTGTCTAATTTTCCCTTGCTTTTTCCCTCCGCACATTCCGCTGATTGCCTCTTTTCATGAAAAAACTCTTTACCAACCTCACCTTCTGGGTACTGACCGCCATTGCCGCAGGGGCCTTACTGGGACATTTTTATCCCGAAACCGCGCAGCAGATGCAGCCGCTCGGCACGGGCTTTATCGACATCGTCAAGTTATTCATAAATCCCATTATTTTCTTAACCATCTCGCTGGGAATTAGTGGAATGGGTGATCTAAAAAAGGTTGGTAAAGTAGGCGGCAAAGCTCTACTGTACTTCGAGGTTGTGACCACCTTCGCCCTCATCATCGGCGTGGCGGTGGCTTACCTCATCCGTCCCGGCGACGGCGTCGTCACCGCCGGGATGACGGGCGGTGCCGCAGCGGCGGGCGACGTCTCGAAATTTGCGCAGGAAGCCGAGAAAGGTTTCAGTATGTGGGAGTTTTTCAAAAACAACCTCACGATTCAGGTGCTGCTGTTCTCCATTCTTTTCGGGATTTTCCTCAGCAAGTATAAAGCAAAAAAACGCATTGTGGACGGGCTGACTTACGTCTCCAAATACGTTTTCAAAGCCCTGCATTTCGTGATGCTCTTCGCGCCCATCGGGGCATTTGGTGGCATGGCGTTCACCATCGGGAAATACGGCATCAAAACGCTGGTGCCGCTGGGCAAGCTGATGCTAACGGTTTATACGACGATGGCACTATTCATTTTCGTCGTTTTGTTTTTTATAATGAGGTATTACAAAATAAGTCTTTTGAAGTACCTCAACTACATCCGCGAAGAACTGCTGATCGTTCTCGGCACTTCGTCCTCCGAAGCCGGACTCCCCTCGCTCATGGAAAAACTCGAACGCATGGGCTGCTCCAAACCCATCGTCGGGCTGGTGGTGCCGGCGGGTTATTCCTTCAACCTCGACGGCACGACGATATATCTCTCGATGGCCACGATTTTCCTGGCGCAGGTCTATGGCGTGGAACTGACGCTGGCCCAGATGTTCACGATCATTGGCATCCTGATGGTCACCTCCAAGGGCGCGGCGGGCGTCACGGGCAGCGGCTTCGTAGTGCTGGCCTCCACGCTCACGGCCATCAAGGTCATTCCGCTCGAAGGCTTAGCGCTACTGCTGGGCGTGGATCGCTTCATGTCCGAGGCCCGGGCCATTACCAACTTCATCGGCAACGGCGTGGCGACGATCTGGATTGCCAACAACGAAGGCGACTTCGACCGGGCGAAGATGGATTACGCCTTCGGGCATTTGGAAGAGACGGAGGATATCGTGACGGATAACTTGCGGTTTGTTTCTGAGGCACAAAGGGGCAAAGGCACAAAGGCACAAAGTTGATACTTACCCGGAGAGAGTCGCTCGGCCTGATTTGCAATCAGGTCGGTCCCCCGCTGGCACGTGACTTACTTC
>JBBSKK010000550.1:0-2804 GCA_038256395.1 Cytophagales bacterium
GATGTCGCCGTATTCCAGGTAAAACTCACCCGCGCCAAGGTAAGGCAGCGTGTTCCAGCCTTCGATGTCGTCATAGACGCACATGCGCGGGTACCACTGCGCGATTTCGTAAATCATGCCGTTCTTGGTTTCCAGCGTTCCCATGCGGTCGGAGCCGTACTTGGGAATTTTGAAAGAATAGCCGAGATTGATTTTAATCACGTCGCCGTTGGCTTTCAGCGGCTCGTTCAGGCGAACCTGCATCCGCGTGTCATACACGATGAATTGCGCGATCTGGGGTTTGTTTTTGCCCTGCTGCACGGTGACCGAGGTAATCTTGTTACCGCCATCAAAGCCGGTGTTGCCGAAGCGCCCACCTGTAATCGGCGTGGTCTTACCGCTGCGCGAAGTGTCACTAAAGGCGTTCTGGTCGAGTTGCAGCCAAAGGAATTCCAGGTCGCTGGGGCTGTTGTTCTTGTAAGTGATTTCGATGTCACCCGCCAGCGTCCCGGCGGTTTCGTCCAGGGCGACGTTGATCTTGTAGTCGGCGCGGTTCTGCCAGTACTCGGGGCCAGGCTGCCCGCCACCCGTGCGGTACTTGTTGCCGGGCTGGAAGTTGAGCAACGGATCGAATAGCAAGTGGGCGTCGTATTTGGACTTGGCGGCGTCCTGAGCGAAGGAACTCAGGCAAACCAGCGTACAGAACGCCAGGAATCCCGAGCGGATCATGGTTTTGTTCATTTTATGTAATGGAAAATTGAGAATGAATAATTATTGACGGACAGCCCATTACATTATTCTAGGCTGATCCAAACAACTACTAAACGAGGGAAAGTAGCTTTTTGTAAAAAGTAGGGGGGAATAATTATTTTACGCCTCGCCGATCGGACCGCCAAAACCCATGGGAAAGTTGAAGCCTGACCCATCGTCGCCGCCTTGGTTGATGGAGCCGTGGGCCGACTCGAATTTGCGGATATTGTCCTTTAAAGCATTCAGCAGCCGCACGGCGTGTTCGGGCGTGATGATGATGCGGGCCTTGACCTTGGCCTTGGGGACGCCCGGCATCAGCCGGATAAAGTCCAGGATGAATTCACTATTGGAGTGGGCGATCATGGCGAGGTTGGCGTAGGTGCCTTCGGCGATGTCTTCCGATAGCTCGACGTTAATTTGCTGTTCCGCTTCTTGGTTTTGCTCTTCCATAAAGTCTTTTTTCGGCAAAGATAAAAAAAAGGAGTTCAAAGACACCCCTCCTGCCGCCGCGTATCGGTGATGCCCGCGATCTTCCAGCCGCTTTCGGTCTTGATCAGGATGAACGCATTCACGCCGCAATGGCTGAATTTTTCGCCGAGGTAGAATTTGTAGGGTGCCCACACGGTTGCCATCGGTCCGTCCACCTGAATTTTGAGATCATAAATTCGCTCGTCCCACATTGCTTGATGCGGTGTTCCGACGGCTTTTATAAAACCTCCGATGCCGTCTTTGCTGGCTTTGACTTTTCCATCGGCGGCCAGCGATACGGATTGCAGCGTGGCGTCGGCGGTGAACGATTTCGCCACGAGGGAGGAGTCGCCCGTTTTCATTCCCGTGAAAAGTTGATCGACAATCGCTCTTACTTCGGACTGTTGGCTTTGGGCCTTGCTTTCGGTTTTTGGAAAAAACATAAGAGCGGCGCAGAAGGAAATGGCTGCCAGAAAATGTTTGAGTTTCATGTGAATTGGAATAGCGTTTTTGAATGAAGTACCTTTGTTTTTGCAAAAATTGAGAACCTTGGTCACAAGACGGGCGAGCCGCCCGTACCACAATTATGTCTGACAAAATAAACAAAAAGGTCAATATCAAGAACAAGCGCGCTTCGTTCGAGTATTTTTTTCTCGACACCTTCACGGCGGGCATGGTCCTGACAGGCACCGAGATCAAGTCCATCCGGCAAGGAAAGGTCAATTTTCAGGATGCCTACTGCCTTTTCATGGACGATGAACTCTTCGTGCGCAGTCTGCACATTTCGCCCTACACCGAAGGCACCCACTACAACCACGACCCCATTCGTGATCGCAAACTGCTGATGACTAAGCGCGAACTCCGCAAGCTGGCAGAAAATCTGAAAGATCAGGGGCTGACGATTATTCCAATCCGGCTTTTCACCAGCGAGCGCGGTTTGGCCAAGATGGAAATCGCGTTGGCCAAAGGCAAAAAGCTATACGACAAGCGGGATTCTATCAAGGAACGCGACGTGAAGCGCGAAACCGACCGGGCGGGCTACTGAATTAGTGCTTCTTCCAAAATTTTATCAACAATTAAAGTGCCTTTGGCGTTAGTATGGGGTATATTCTCTAAATTGCCGGAAAGAATCAGCTTGTAAATCCCATGGGCAGGAAAGTTTTGGTACTCAATCAGGATTACAGTGCGTTGAGTGTATGTTCCGTACCCAAGGCTTTCCTGTTGGTGTATATGCAGAAGGCCGACATGGTCGCCCATTCACCCAACCACGTGCTGCGTACCGTGAGTGAAGCCTATCCCATGCCTACCGTGGTGCGGCTGCGCCGTTACGTTCACCTGCCCTATCGGGGCGTGATGATGACCCGCCAGAACATCTTCAAGCGCGATGGCAACCGCTGCCAGTATTGCGGCACCCACGACAACCTCACCCTGGATCACGTACTGCCCAAGTCGCGCGGCGGCAAGACCAACTGGGACAACCTGGCTACAGCCTGCAAGCGCTGCAACTCGCGCAAGGGCGATTACACGCCCGAGGAAGCCGCCATGCCGCTGCGGCAGCGACCCTTCCGCCCGTCTTTCCTCATGTTCATCCGGGATTTGTCGGGAAC
>JBBSKK010000551.1:0-2794 GCA_038256395.1 Cytophagales bacterium
CGCACCGACGAAAACCACATCCGCGTGGGTGTGGAGGGCGGCGGCTGCTCGGGTCTGATGTATAATTTAGAGTTCGATACCAATAAGCAACCCACCGATATGGTCTTCGAAGACAAGGGCATCCGCATCGTGGTGGACAAAAAAAGTATTCTGTACCTGGCCGGAACAATCCTCGATTTCAGCGATGGGTTGAACGGCAAGGGCTTCCAGTTCGTGAATCCCAACGCCTCCCGCACCTGCGGCTGCGGCGAGAGCTTCGCGGTCTGATTTTTTGATAAAGATTTTGGTTAAGTGAGAATGATTAAAGCGTCGCGAGCTTCCACGCGGCGCTTTTTTTGTGCCTGGATGTAGAGGAAAAAAAGTCCGATATTCGTCTTTCGATGCCAGGGAATAGACTCGTTTTTGAACGTCAGATTAGATTTACACAAAAATTTAGCGTTTTTTGCGGTTGTAGTTGAAGTACTAAAACAGCGCTTACTTTTCGGTAACCGCTCACTCTCAACTTTCAACTTTTAACTTTCCACTAAATGAAACCTACCTTACTAATCCTCGCCGCCGGCATGGGCAGCCGTTACGGCGGCGTCAAGCAACTCGACCAATTCGGCCCCCACGGTGAAACCATCATTGATTATTCGCTGTACGACGCCATTCGCGGCGGTTTTGGCAAGGTCGTGTTCATTGTCCGGGAAGAAATCAAGGACGATGTGGAAGCTACTTTCGCGCCTCGGCTAAAAGGCAAAATCGACTATGATTTCGCTATTCAGGGTATTCAGTCCTACGTTCCTGCCGAGTTGGGCGACGTCACCCGCGCCAAACCCTGGGGTACGGGCCACGCCACGCTCTGCGCCTGGCCGCAGACGGACGAGCCGTTTGCCGTCATCAACGCCGACGATTTCTATGGTCGGGAAGCTTTCGCCACGATGGCTGAGTTTCTCTCCACCGACACCGACGACACGCAACACGCCATGATTGGCTACGAACTGATGCGAACGCTGTCGGCAAACGGCACCGTGTCGCGGGGCGTCTGTATCGTGAAGGCCGATGGTAACCTGTCGTCCGTTACCGAGCGCACCAAGATTTTCCCCGATAAGGTCGGTAATATTTACTTTGAAGAAGATGATATCCTGACCGAGATTCCGCCCGACACGCCCGTGTCGATGAATTTCTGGGGCTTCAAGCCCACCATATTTCCGCTCATGGAAAAACAGTTTCACGATTTTGCGCGCGAAAATGCCGATAACCCCAAGGCGGAGTTTTACATTCCTCTGGTCGTTACCAACCTGATTTACCATAACCAGGGCAATTGCCGGGTATTCACCAGCCCGTCCGACTGGTTCGGCGTGACCTACCCCGAGGACAAGCCGACGGTGCAGGCGGCATTGACAGCTTTGCATGAGACGGGAGACTATCCTGAGAGGCTTTGGGAGTTTCAATTGTAAATTAGTGATTGAGTGACGGGAACGCCCGCCCGGTGATGAATAAGCTCGCGCCCGACTTCTTGCTGCCTGTCCCGCCGCTATTCAGCTTTCAGGAGTGACTTTGGTTTCTGGATCGGAATTACGACGACATCATGCATCGGGAAGCTTATTTGCCGCTCTACCTTTGGCGGAGTTTGGCACCAAAGCAGATGCCCAACTCGTAGCCCGCTAATCAGCCTTCCTATACAGATATTTCATGATCAGGAAGTAAACCAAGAACCCGAGCCCCGCCACGATTGCTACGATGCCAATCATGGTACTCGAATTGAACTCAATGTCCAAATCCTTGACCAGCATGAGACCAATACCGACCGCAACTAACAGAATTCCATACTTTAGGTTGGAGTAGGTATCGGCCAGGCTGGCGCTTTTTTGGGTAATCCACTGCTTCTCGGGTTCGAGGTGTCCGAGTTCCACCATGCGGGCCTTGATTTTGGATTCCCTGTTGATTCTCAGAATCGAAATGATGCCCCAGAAAATGATATAGGTGACCGCAATCGGGATGCTTAATGCTACAATGCCTTCCATGTTTTTTGAGTTTTAGATGATAGATTTTGTTTGCTCCCGTTGGACGCCACTGCTTTTGGAAAGGTTGCAGTTTTTTGATTTTTTAGAAAATAAATATTTTCTGCAACCCTGCCGCCGGAGTTGGCGTCCAACGGGAAAGCATGATAGACGACGCAACCCTCATCAAGCGAATTCAGGCGGGCGACCGCCACGCCTTCCGGTGGCTCATTAAAAATAATGAGCGGCTGGTGTACGGCCTAGTGTGGAAAATCGTCAGAAATTCAGCCGACGCGGAGGACATTTGCCAGGAAGTTTTTTTGAAAGTCCACGAGAAGTTGGATACCTTTAATCAGGATTCTAAACTATCGACCTGGATTGCTAAAATTGCGTACAATCAGGCATTGAGCCATTTGAGGAAGCGAGATATTTTACAAAATTCTGATGATGTGCAGGACGAGGTGTTTAGCGACAAATTGCCGGATTCCGGTGTAGAAACACCCGTCAATTGTTTGGAAGCCAAAGAATTGAAAACGGTAGTCCACGAGGCCATCGAAAGGTTACCCCTCCCCTTCCGGACGCTCATCGACTTGTTCCATATCCAGGAAATGAGCTACGCCGAAATCGTAGAAATCAGCGGCTTACCGGAAGGCACGGTGAAGAGCTATCTGTACCGAGGAAGAAAATTATTGAAAGACGCCATTTGTGGCAGTAGGCATCTAATACAATGAAAGAAAAAAAGACTGACGAACAATTGCAGGATCTGTACGAAAGCGATCCGCAGGCTTTTGCCGACCTCGCCCGCACCGACG
>JBBSKK010000552.1:0-2782 GCA_038256395.1 Cytophagales bacterium
TGGCATCTGGGCGAAAACTACCCCAGTCTGCCCAACGCGCAAGGCTTTCAGGAATTCGTCGGCTTCCGCTCGGGACACTTCGACGATTACTTCGACCCCATTTTGGAACACAATGGCCAGCCTTACCCCACGCAGGGCTACATCACCGACGTGCTGACCGACGAAGCCATCGACTTTATGAAGAAAAGCAAAAACGGCGAGCCGTTCCTCTGCTACCTTCCCTTCAACGCGCCCCACACGCCGCTGGACGTGCCGGACGAGTATTTGAAAAAATACCAAAACAAAGGTCTGGGCGAACGCGTAGAGCGGGTGTACGCTATGATGGAAAACCTGGACGCCAACGTTGGTCTGCTAATGAATTTTTTGCAAGAATCGGGTCTTGACAAAAACACAATCGTCATTTTCCTGAGCGACAACGGGCCGATCGACAAATTCCGGGCCAAGCCCGAGGAGTGGCGCTTCAACGCCGGACTGCGCGACCAGAAATTCACGGTTTACGAAGGCGGTATCCGCACCCGCTTTTTTGCCCGCTGGTCCGGCCATTTCGTCCCGAACCGCACGGTAGGACTCATCGCCGCCCACATCGACGTCATGCCCACGCTGCTGGATTTGTGCGAAATCCAGCCGACAAACTCCGTAGATGGTGTGAGTTTGAAGCCTTTGCTCACTGAGAACAAACCCCAGTGGTTTGAGAGGACATTATTTCTGAACTACTCGCTCCAGACCCTGCGCCAGCCCGCCCCCTACCCCGGCGGCATCGCCCGCACCCAACGCTACAAAATGGTGGACGGCAAGGAACTCTACGACCTGGAAAACGACCCTGGCGAAAAGAATAATCTGGCGGCAAGCCTAACGCAGGTACTCACCCAACTCGACCAGCAATACCGGACATGGTGGAGCCGTTTGTTTCCTGACGGTAACCACGCCATTCGTCCCATTGCGGTGGGATATTATCAAAGCCCGGGGACTCGTATCACGCCCCACTTGGGCCGGGTGCAGGGTGGCTTGGAGTACACGGGCTTCCGGGGTTTATACGGCAAAGAAAAAATGGGCGTTCACCCCAGCGGCGTGGATGGTGATTGGCTGGCCCATTGGCTCACTACCGAGGATATCGTCACATGGAATATCGAGGTAGTTGAGCCGGGCGACTACGAAATTGCCCTCAACATTAGCTGCCCGCGCGGGCAGGAAGGCTCGCTGGTGCGGGTAAGCGTGGGGGAGAAATATCTTGATAAAAAAGTACCCGTGACGGAGACGGAAGTTGGGGAATGGCATGAAGTTTATTGGGGTAGTTTGCGGCTGGTGCCGGGGCAGTACCAGTTGAAAGTTCAAGCTAAAAGCGTGGCGAATGAAGAAGTGATGACGTTGGGGAACGTGGTGGTGGAGAGGAAGTAGTTTAGGCAGAGAGAGCGAAAGTCTGCTCGTACCTAGCCAAAGTACCTTCAAAGTAATCGGTGAGGCGAACCGTGGGCTTTCGGTGGTGGCTGAATATGCGCCCCAGCATGCTCGCTCACCCGGTGGATGCGCCATGAGAAGCGGCTGGGCGAGTCCTCGCGGTGACCAAGGCTGTTGAAAATTTGTCGATGATTACGTACAAGTAATCGGATCGCCGATGCGGTCGTTTCTGTGACTATTTTTACCGTGTCGGACATGGGGAGTGTTGGTTTTGGTTCGCAACACTAAGCTAGGGCTTCCTTGTCCGACTTTCAATAACTAGCAACTTGAATTATTTAGGATAAAAACCGAAAGCCATGCAAGAACATACACCCCAAAAACCGATACAGAATTCACCGCAGACCGTCCGCCTGCCCATTGTCATCAGCCTGACGCTCGCCGCCGGGATGCTGATGGGGGCCGTTTTTTTCAGCGGAGGTAAGGGCCTTACTGACACGGCCAAAAGCTACGCCAAGTTCCGCGAAGTGCTGATGCTGGTGGAGAATAACTACGTGGATTCGGTGAATACCGAAGAACTGGTGGACTACTCCATCCAAAAGATGCTGGAAAAACTTGACCCGCACACGTCTTATTTTGCCGCCGAGGAGGCCACCGCTGCCCGCTCGCAGTTGGAGTCGGGTTTCGACGGCATCGGGGTGGAGTTCAATATTTATAACGATACCGTGTACGTGGTCAGCCCGCTGAGTGGCGGGCCGTCCGAAACAATGGGCATTCAGAGCGGCGACCGCCTTTTGAAAGTCAACGGCGAGGAACTGTCGGGACCGGGGGCCACCAACGCCAAAGTGTTTAAAATGCTGCGCGGCAAGCGCGGTACGGAGGTGAAAATCCTCGTCGGGCGTACGGGCCTGAAAGAACCCATGATCTTCGACATCGTCCGCGACCGCATCCCGACTTACTCCGTCGACGCCGCCTACATGGTGGACGAGGAGATTGGCTATCTCAAGGTGAGCCGCTTCTCGGAAACGACCTACGACGAGTTCAAGTCCGCAATGGGTACTTTGAAAAGTCAGGGCTTGAAAAAGCTCATTCTCGACCTGCGCGGCAATCCCGGCGGCTACATGGAACGCGCCACGAGCATCGCCGATGAGTTCATCTCCGGCGATAAGCTGCTGGTGTACACCGAAGGCAAGGAGGCTCACTACAACCGCAAGACCAACGCGAAATTCAAGGGGATGTTCGAGGAAGGCCCGGTGATCGTTCTCGCGGACGAGGGCAGTGCCTCGGCCTCCGAGATTCTGTCCGGGGCCTTGCAGGATCACGATCGGGCGTTGGTCGTCGGTCGCCGCACCTACGGCAAGGGCCTGGTGCAAATGCCCATCAAGCTGAA